>NZ_JBMYBT010000068.1:0-31034 GCF_053993635.1 Desulfothermus sp.
TGAAGCAAAATATATCTTATATCCTTCTTATTATCTAAAAAAACATCCCTTTTATACACTGGTATTCCTAATAATTTTCCTAATTTGCTGGATACACTCTTAGAGGTGGTCATACTGTCAATAAAAAATAGATGTCTTTTTTTAAGCTCAATTAAAAAGGCCTTCATAAGGGGGGCGTCCTGTGTAAATTTAGAGCCCATATGATTGTTAACGGCAATTATACCTGGAAGCCGATTTAAAGCCCTTTGGGTAAGATTTTTAACCATGTTTTGATCCATGCTTGTGAGCAGAGCTCCAGGCCCTGGATTTGACTCTGGATAGCTCAACGGTTCCATAGGCATATGCAAAAGTGTCGGGATTTTTAACTTCTTGCAAAGGTTATATACCTCTATTGCATGGGGGCTATAGGGCAAGATCGACAGATTTATACTCTTACCAAATAATGATATAAGTTCCTTGGCAGCTTCTAAATCCCGTCCAATGTCATCAATTATGAGTATTAATGTTCCTTTTTTAATATGTTTTCTAGAGACTGCTCCTTTAGGATTAAAAAAGATAATATGTGTTAGAACTCCATCTATCTTAATTTTTAAAGAGTTTTTATTTTTTATTAACTTTAATTCTTTGTTATCAAACCAATCTTTTAAAAAATTTATTAACGTTACACTAAATACATGTATTTTATCTGCTCCACCAGTTATTTCCAGAGATTGATAGAGATAAGTATTGTTTCTCACATGTCTTTTTTCTATTTCTGTATAATGAACACAATATTTGGGAAGAGAGGAGATGACCATGGATTGAAGAATAGCCAAATCTACTTTTTTTATTTTTTCATCCATAGGGGAAATTAAAGGTTCTTCATATGTTATGCCCTTACTCGGAGGCACAATCTTTTTCTTGCTCTGTCTATAACTTTTTGATTCTTTGTTATGAATATATTGGTGTTTATTTGGCAGATTCAAGACATATACAAGAGAGAAAAATGTAACACCCAATATAAAAAGGAAGCCCAGGACTTTGCCCAGGCTTCCCTTTTTATTTCTATCTACCTTTTTTTTACTAGATCGCTTTTTTGCCATTTTTAATTAGTGGTGGATTGGTATATTGGTGGATTGGTGTATTGGTTATTGGTATATTAGTGTATTGGTGTAGTGGTTCATTCCTTTTTCCTATTCACGAATCACGGTTCCCAGTTATTGGTACATTGGTGTATTGGTGTATAGGTGTATTGGTTTACTTCTCTTTCTGTTCTGTTCCCAAATCACGAATCACGGTTCACGGTTATCGGGGCACCCTCCACCCATTCACGAATTACTAATCACTAATCACGGTTCACAATTAAAGGTTATGGTCTTTAATCTCGGCATGACCTTTACAAGTTCTAATGCTATCCTTAACTGATTATCCTTTGCCAACATCTCCTTTGCCTTTTTATCTAGCTGAAACTTTTTGTTTTCACTTTTGCCCTTATTTTTAAGATGTTTTTCCAAATCTTTTTCTCTGACTTTCATGATTTTTTCCATTAATTTTTGCTGCTCATCTTTCTTTGCTATAATCAAAGGCACCTCAACGTCAGGGGTGATACCCTCGGCCTGAATAGACCTTCCTGAGGGTGTATAATATTTTGCAGTTGTTAATTTAATGGCAGACCCGTCATAAAGGGGTATAATAGTCTGGACAGAACCTTTTCCAAAACTTCTCTCACCCACAAGTAATGCCCTGTGTTGATCTTGAAGCGCACCAGCAACGATTTCTGAAGCTGAAGCACTACCAGCATTGATTAGCACCACTAATGGAC
This sequence comes from Desulfothermus sp., assembly GCF_053993635.1. Taxonomy (NCBI): domain Bacteria; kingdom Pseudomonadati; phylum Thermodesulfobacteriota; class Desulfovibrionia; order Desulfovibrionales; family Desulfothermaceae; genus Desulfothermus; species Desulfothermus sp. The sequence continues at coordinate 1,802 of NZ_JBMYBT010000068.1, forward strand.
AACTAACATCAGTCTCTTGTTTTTGGGCAGAAAAACTCATTTTACTCTCTGGAACCCTTCCCTTGGTATAAACTATAAGGCCCTTTTTTAGAAATACATCTGCCACTGATACAGCCTGATCAAGCAACCCTCCAGGATTATTTCTGAGATCCAGGATAATGCCTTTTAAGGTACTCTTGTGCCTATGTATTGCATCAATTAATTCTTTGGTGGTATTTTGATTAAAATTAGTTATCCTTACATATAGATAGTCTTTACCAAACATGTGAGATTTTACACTGTGCACAGGAATTTTATCTCTTACAATGGTAACTTCCTTAGGCACATGGGAGTTCTTGTGAAGTATGGTTAAACGAACTTTTGTGCCCTTTGGACCTCTGATTTTTTTCACGGCCTCAAGAAGGGTAATATCATCAGTGGGCTCGTCATTTATTCTTATAATAATATCTCCTGCTTTTAGGCCTGCCTTATAGGCAGGAGTATCTTCAATTGGAGATACAACAGTGAGTCTTCCATTCATTATTGTTATCTCAATCCCTATGCCAGTAAATTCACCAGAAGTCTCAATTTGCATCTCTTTAAATGCATCTTTGTCCAGGTAAAGGGAATGGGGATCTAGATTTCTCAACATTCCCTCAATGGCACCTTTAATTAACTCTTTCCTATCTACCTTTCTCACATAATTTTTCTCTACTATACTGAGCACCTGGCTAAATTGTTTCAAAGGCTCGTACATCTTGTCAGCAGTGGATTTAGAGGGGCTAATGGCCAAGGAACATAACAAAAATAGCGTCAAAACCCATTTATTAATCTTCATAATTGTCTCCAGTATATTTTTGTTTAAAAAAAACATAAAAACCGTTTAAACTAAATTATAGGACTTATCTCATCTCTTTTCATATTTCATGGACATAAAAAATTCAAGGGTAATCTAGGGGCAAAAATTATCCTGGTAATTTATTTTTGGTTATTGGTATATTAGTGTATTTGTATATTGGTGTATTGGTGTAGTGGTTCATTCCTTTTTCCTATTCATGAATCACAAATCACTGTTCCCAGTTATTGGTACATTGGTGTATTGGTTTACTTCTCTTTCTGTTCTGTTCCCAAATCACAAATCACGGTTATTGGGGCATCATCTACCCATTCATCCACCCGTCAACCCGTCTTCCTATTCACGAATCACGAATCACGGTTATAGATATTGGCTTAAGATATTCATGGCTCCATTTACATCAAAGGTCTTATTGGTCCAGATCTGGAATTGGAACAATGCCTGATAGATAAACATATAAATTCCAGGAATTACTTTAATGCCCAATTTTTTTGCATCCTTTATAAGTCTGGTCTCAAGGGGATTATAAACCACGTCATAGACCAATTGAAATCTGCTTAAGCTCTCCTTATCTGGATATGGATTTTCATCTTTATAAGAAGACATTCCAATGGGAGTACAATTGACAAGAAGATCAGCTTTTGGCTTGTCTCTAAAATCCCAATCAATCACATCAACGTTGAACCTTTTTTTTATCTTGTTTAATTTATCTTTATTGCGTCCTGCTACTATAATGGATTCAACCTTATTTTTTTTAAGGCCAGAAATACAAGCAAGGGCAGCTCCCCCGCATCCTAGGATTAGGGCAGAATCTATTGAAGTATCCTTAATTGGTGTCAAAAATCCATCTACATCTGTATTGTGTCCAATTATTTTATTCCCATCAAGATATACAAGATTTACTGCCCCAACTGAAGTAGCCTCATCACTCACTTCATCCATATATGGTATTATTTTTTCCTTAAAAGGGATAGTTACACTAAAGCCACCAATATGCAATGTATCTACGGCTACTATAAATTCAGGAAGTTTGCAGGGATCTATATCCCATTTAAAATATACATAAGGTAAATTATAAAGTTTAAAACCCCAGTTATGAATAATTGGGCTCAAGCTATGGGATATTGGATGTCCAATTACTCCAAAAATCTTTTCATATTCGTAATTACTCTCCACAGCCAATTTTATATCCCTCAAGTAATGCCTTTTTATTGTTTTCAACTACTTGCTTTTTTAAAGAAGACATGTGCTTTTCCATTGATTTCATGACCATATCCAATTCTACTGCCTTGGTGGCACCTACCCATACACCTAAAGCAACCATATTGGCCATTCTGATATCTCCTAGCTCATCAGCTATTTTGTTTACTGGTACAGATAAGGCATAATACTTTTCTTTATCAACTAAACTTTCATCCACAATTGAGGAATTAACAATGAGGAGCCCTTTCTCAACCAGTCTTGGTTGAAATTTTTCCAGAGAAGGCTGATTCATGATTATAAGTGTCTTGGGATGGAAAATAATTGGTGAACCTATCTCTTCATCAGATATAACTACTGTACAATTGGCTGTACCTCCCCTCATCTCCACACCATAAACAGGCATATACGTGACATTAAGTCCCTGTTCCATGGCAGCGTAGGCAAGTACATTTCCAATAAGCATAACGCCTTGACCACCAAATCCTGCAATTATCACATCTTGATACATAAATTTTCACCTCTATTATTTGTATAGTGGTATATTGGTGTAATAGTGTATTGGAGTAGTGGTTATTGGTGCATTGTCCACCCATCCACTCATCCACCCATCCACCCATTTACGAATCACAAATCACGAATTACTCTTATTGAAGTTTTAAAAAAAATTAGTTTAATCACTATCAATCCCATAAAATTTTTTTATCTCTTGTCTTCTAATTTATCTTTATAAGTTCCTAATGGAAAATACTCTATCATTTCTCTTTCTATCCTCTCATTGGCCTCCAAAGGGCTCATATGCCAATTAGTTGGGCAAGCAGATAATACTTCTACAAAACCAAAACCCAGACCCTCAAGTTGTACCAAAAACGCCTTTTTTAAAGCTTTTTTGGCCTTAATTATATTTTTTATATTATTCACAGCAACACGGGCTGAAAAAGCAGTTCCTTCTAAAAAGGCCAACATCTCAGCCATTTTTAAAGGATATCCTTCCTTAGATTCGCGCCTTCCATAAGGAGAGGTAGTAGTCTTTTGACCAACTAAAGTGGTGGGTGCCATCTGTCCTCCTGTCATGCCATAGACAGTATTGTTTACAAATATAATGGTTACCCGCTCACCTCTATTAGCACAGTGTACAATCTCTGATAAACCAATTGCAGCAAGATCGCCGTCCCCTTGATATGCGAATACAAAATTTTCTGCCCTTGCTCTCTTTACACCTGTAGCTACTGCTGGGGCCCTTCCATGGGGCGCCTCCACTGTATCCACATCAATATAATCATAAATAAATACTGAACACCCCACTGAGCCTACGCATATAGAAGTATCTTGAAGTTTTAAATCATCTATTGTCTGAGCCACCAATCTGTGTATTATTCCATGGTGACACCCAGGACAAAAATGGGTGGGAACATCCTTCATACATTTTGGCAGAGAAAAAACTTGCTTTTCTTGAACTTCACTCATCTCATATCCCCTAATATACTTAAAACATTTTCTTTATTGGTTCTATAAAATCCTCTGGTGTAGAAACTTTTCCAGGCATGTTTGCAAAAAACTCTGTATCAGTAACACCACATAGAGCCAATTTCACATCTTCAACCATTTGACCTGTGTTGTTTTCAATGGTGATAAATCTCTTTCCAGACATAGCCAATTTCCTTAATGGCTCATAAGGAAAAGGAAATAGGGTAATTGGCCTAAATACCCCCACTTTATATCCCATTTCCCTTAATTTTCTTGCACTGGATTTGGCAATCCTGCCAATGGAACCAAATGCAACAGCAACAACTTCTGAATCTTCAATCAAAAACTCTTCCCACTTCAAATCTTGTTCCATGGATTTATATTTTTTAAAAAGTTTCATATTATGTTCTTCCATTTCGCCATCGCCAAGAAAAAGGGATTTTAAGATCCTCTGCTCTCTACCCTTTTTCCCCGTGAGCTTCCACTCATTGGCCTCATTGGGATCAATGGTTCGTTGTTTCCATCTGGTAATTGGTTCTTTCATTTGTCCTAAAATGGCATCTCCCAGAATAAGAACAGGATTTCTGTACTTAAAAGCTAAATCAAAGGCCTCTATTGTTAAATCATAACATTCCTGACACGTGGAAGGAGCCAGAACCATGGTACGATAGTCCCCGTGTCCACCACCCCTAGTGGCCTGAAAATAATCACCTTGGGAAGGTTGAATACCTCCTAAACCTGGCCCACCTCTAGTAATATTAACTATAACTGCTGGGAGTTCACTCCCAGCCATGTAGGAAATTCCCTCTTGCTTTAAGGAAATTCCAGGTGATGAAGAGGAAGTCATTGCCCTTTTTCCACAAGCTGCAGCACCAAGTACCATGTTTATTGAGGCAATCTCACTTTCTGCCTGAACAAACTCCCCACCCAATTTCACTAATTCCCTTGAAAGATATTCAGGAATATCACTTTGTGGGGTAATTGGATATGCAAAATAACACTCTACCCCTGCATCCAGGGCCCCTATAGCTATTGCCTCGTTACCCTTTACAAGCATTCTCTCTCTATTTTTATCCATAATTATTTTGTCCTTTTTGGTGTATTGGTTATTGGTATAGTGGTTATTGGTATATTAGGTGTATTAGTGTATTGGTGTAGTGGTTCATTCCTTTTTCCTGTTCACTAATCACGAATCACGAATTCTTGGTTTTATGGTTTTAAAAACCACCAGGGCTCCATCTGGACATATTTCTGCACAAAATCCACATCCTCGACATTTATCTTTTTTTCCCTGGTCACATTGAACAACCTTATAGCCCTTTGTATTCAGAACCTCTCCCTGCACCAATATTTCCTCTGGACAAACAGAGGTGCAAAGCAAACAACCCTTACATCTCTCTGATCTGATTTCAATCCTAGACATAGCACTCCCAACGCCTTTTTTTAATATTTAAATAAAAATAAATAACAATATTAACCAATAAACGTGTTATTACCTAGCTTAAAACAAAAATAAAAGTCAATGTACTTTTTTGATGGTTTACGACAAATTGTTATTATAAAATTAACATACAGTCTCCATATGAAAAAAATCTAAATTTATTTTTCACTGCATATTGGTAAGCAGACAAAATAAGGTCTCTTTCAGCAAAGGCAGACACTAAAAGCAATAGGGAAGAACGGGGGAGATGAAAATTTGTTATCATATGGTCAACCACATGAAATTTAAAGCCTGGATATATATACAGGTCCACCCATCCCTTATATTCATCCAACTTACCCAATTTTTTGAACACACCCTCTAAAGTTCTCACTGAAGTTGTTCCAACAGCCACAACCGGAATATTATTTTCTTTGGCTAAACTTATTTTACTTGCATTTTCATAATCAATTTCAACATATTCTTTATGCATTTTGTGTTGACGGATGTCATCACATCGCACTGGTTCAAAGGTACCAGCGCCCACATAGAGTGTAATAAATGCCATATCAATATTCTTTTCTTCTAACCTTTTGATAACCCCATCATCGAAGTGGAGGCCAGCAGTTGGAGCAGCTACTGAACCTGCCTTTTCGTCCTTCGCAAATACGGTCTGATACCTTATAAAGTCCTGGGATTCAGAATCCCTTTTAATATAAGGGGGCAGAGGCATGGTACCAAGCCCATTTATTAACTCAAAAAGATTTTTTTTCCAGAAAAGCTCCACTACACATCTGCCAAATTCAAATTTTTCCTTTACTTTTAAAAAAAAATCCTTTGAAAATACAACTAGATCTCCATACTTAAGGCGCTTTAATGGCCTAAGCAATCCTTCTACAACACATGTATTCCAATCCCCTCGTTTATGGATCTCAATCAAAGGTAAGGGGGTAAGTAACAAAAATTCTATCCTTGCACCTGTGGATTTTTTTTTACCAAAAATTCTTGCGGGAATTACCTTAGACTGGTTAAATACAATTAGGCTGTTTGCAGGTATAAATTTATAAATCTCTCTAAATTTGGTCTCAAAAAAAAATTTTTTTATTCTATCTACCACTAAAAGTCTTGACTCACTACGTTTTTTTAGTGGATACTGTGCAATAAGTTCTTTTGGTAAGTCAAAATCATAATTGGACAGGTGAAATTTTTTTTCCATTCTTAATCCCAACAAAGAAAAGGAGAAGTAAAATGAAAAAGATCCCGTTGTTTTTAATGACACTTGTATTAATCAGTTGTAGCCAAATAAAAAAGAATACTTTTTTCAAAAACACCTCAAGTAATAGCAGCAATGGCATTGAAGCATATACCATGGAATATCAAAAATCAACATCTTATGACTTTCCCGATATTCCAATCCCTAAGGAGCTAAAATTGGATCCAAAAAAATCCCTGGTCTTTGAATCTGCTACAATAAAGGTTGGAATACTGGTGTATAAAGGAAGAGTAGACCCGTTATCCTTATTTGAATATTTTGAATCCAATCTTCCTCAAAATGGATGGCACTTAAGGAGTTATTTTAAGTATGGCAAATATATAATTTTATTTTCAAAAGAGAGTAAAGATCTTGTCATTAGAATTCAAGACAAGGGCTTCACCACTGAGACATTTATATGGGTTGTTCCCAGGACCAAAAGTTCAATCAATAAATCTGATGAAATAACAGAAGAAGAGATAAAACCATGATTCCGAAATATTTAGATTTTTCATATATAAAAGGCAAAGGTATACACATAGGAGTAACAGGTAGTATTGCTGCGTACAAGTCTTTAGACTTAATGAGAGAATTGGTAAAAAGGGAAGCCAAGGTAAGTGTAAGTTTATCCCAGGCAGCTTTAAAATTTATCACGCCAATCACAATTAAGGGTTTGGGAGTTGAGAGTGTTACAACTGATATGTTTTCATTGGATTCCCTTTATTCCCACTTATATCCAGGTTACGATCCAGAGGTTTTTGCTATTGTTCCAGCCACTGCTAATATAATGGCAAAAATTGCCAATGGTATAGCAGATGATTTAATATCGTCTCAGGCCCTGGCTTTTGATAAGCAAATAATAGTGGCCCCGGCAATGAATCCACGGATGTTCAATGCTAAGCCTACAATAGATAATCTCCAAAAATTAATGAGCTATGGGATCAAGGTGGTAGAGCCAGATGTAGGAGGAGTTGCGTGTGGCGAGTACGGCAAAGGCAGACTTGCAGATCTGAGAGAAATATATTTTCAAATTTTAAAAAGTTTAGCCCCTCAGGATCTTGCTGGATGTAAAATTTTAATTACCATGGGTCCTACCAGGGAATTTTTTGATCCAGTTAGATTTTGGTCCAACCCATCTAGTGGAAAAATGGGTGCGGCTCTGGCTACAGCTGCGTGGCTTAGAGGAGCAAAGGTTTCTTGTATATCTGGGGACACAGATGTTTGGCTACCTAGTGAGATCACAAAAATTGACGTAACAAGCGCTCAGGATATGTTTGAAGTTGCTACTGAACTCTGGCCAGATCATAATATTGGATGTCTATGTGCAGCTGTTTGTGATTTTAGGCCCAAAAATAGACTTACACAAAAATTTAAAAAAGAAGGTGCAAGCAATAGGCTGTTAGTTGAATTTGAAAAAAATCCTGACATATTAAAAACATTAGGACAAAAAAAGAATCAAGATCAGAAACTAATAGGGTTCGCTGCAGAGACAGAAGACAACTTCATTGAATTGGCCAAGGAAAAAATGGCTCGAAAAAATCTTGACTTTATAGTGGTGAATCAAATAAATCACAAAAATACAGGATTCAAGAGCGACAAAAATAGCGTTGTAATAATTGATAAAATGGCAAATGCTGTGGATCTCGGCACCATGCTTAAAGCTGACATAGCCTGGGAAATATGGAACAGAGTATCAACGAGCTAACTATCAGAAATTACCTTTGGTTAAATTCTGGCCTCAAACTTTTGTATCTTGCTTCAAAGAACAAAAACAAAGACAGAAAAAAGAAAAGTGGGGCTGCCCAGTTAAAAAACTATGGAGTCCCTCCCTACAAATTTGTTATTACATATTGTTCTTTGCATGAGGATATAGACCTTTTTTCAAAAACCCAGAATTCTAGAATTAAACTGTTTAAGGACATCTTGCGCAATTTAAACTGGCAATCGGGATATGTATTCATACCCTTTACCCAGAAATCAAAAAATTCCGTACAACAGATACCACATCTTTTTTGGGCAAAGATTGATGAACTAAGGCAAAAATACAAGATAACTCATATATTCATTTTTGGAAGACACGCTCAAAAAATTTTAATTCCTTCTATTAGCTCTTCGTCTCCCTATTTTGTAAACAAATTTAAGTCATATACAATTTTGGTATTACCTTCACCAGAAGATATGTTGCCAGATAACAGGATCATGAAGAATATAGCTTGGGATATTTTAAAAAGATTCAAAAAAACTAAATAAAAAAAGGATAATTTAACATGGACAATGTCTTGGTAACTGGTTGCGCAGGCTTTATTGGATTTCACCTGTGCCAAAAGCTTCTTAAATCCAATGGGTACAAAGTAATAGGAATAGACAATCTCAACCCCTATTATTCAGTGAAGCTTAAACAGGACAGATTAAACATACTGTTAGGTCACAAGGATTTTTCATTTTATAAAGTCTCTATTGAAACGCGCGATAAAGTTGAGAACATTTTTAAACAAAACAACATAAGATTTGTTATACATCTAGCTGCTCAAGCTGGTGTTAGATACAGTCTAAAGGATCCTTATTCATATATTGACAGCAACATCGTTGCGTTCATTAACCTCTTAGAGGGTTGTAGGCATACAGGCGTTGAACACCTTGTTTTTGCATCATCCAGTTCAGTTTATGGCCTTAATACCAAGATGCCCTTTAGTGTAAAGGATAATGTTGATCACCCTGTTTCATTATATGCTGCAACAAAAAAGGCAAATGAACTAATGGCGCATACATATAGTTATCTTTATGGACTCCCCTGCACGGGCCTACGATTTTTTACAGTATATGGACCATGGGGTAGACCTGATATGGCTCTCTTCAAGTTCACCAAGGCCATAATTGAGGACAGACCAATTGATGTTTATAATTATGGGAAAATGGAAAGGGATTTTACCTATGTAGATGATATTGTAGAGGGTGTAACAAGAGTAATGACACACATTCCAGAACCTGATCCCCAATGGTCATCTGAGAGTCCTGATCCATCCTCTAGTATCTGTCCTTATAAAATTTATAATATTGGTAACAATCAAAGTGTTAGTCTAGAAAAATTTATTGAGATAATTGAAGAATCCTTGGGCAAAAAGGCAAAGAAGAATTACATGAAAATACAGCCTGGGGATGTCCCCAAAACCTATGCAGACATTGAAGATTTATCCAGAGATATTGGTTTTAGGCCAAAAACAAAAATTGAGGAAGGTATCCCCAAATTTATAAAATGGTATGTTGACTACTTCAAGGTAAAACTTTAAATAAGATATCCAATAACTTTTTATAAGTATTCCATTGGAGGGTCTCATGGGGTTAAAAAAATTAAAAAATGAAATGGAACAATATTTTACAAAATTAATGGATTGTGTAGAGGAAGGTAAGGTACCTGCAATTGACGATGTAAAGCAATTTACAAAACTAGCACAACGTATGCAAAATTTTGCCCATGAGGAGTGGTCTTACGAAGCAGAAGATTTTGCTCACCTTGCAAACCAATTAATTGGAGCTGTAAAATCAGAGGATGTACAGGAAATATATAGATTAATTTCAGCGCTAGATGACGCAAAAAATTATTGCCATCGTTCCTTAAAGGAAGCATAATATGCAACATATAGTCACTATTGCAAATCAAAAAGGGGGTGTAGGTAAAACTACCACGGCAATAAATTTGGCGGCATCATTGGCTGCTTTAGAAAAAAAAATCCTGTTAATAGATTTAGATCCCCAGGGAAATGCCAGTAGTGGATTGGGTGTGGTGGTTGATTCAAAAAAAAACGTATATAAGGCATTGTTCGAACCCCATAAAGCTCAATCAATGTTAGCAGAGACCAAACTTCCTTATTTGACATTATTAGGTGCAAATCAGGACCTCATTGGAGCAGAAATAGAACTGGTAGATAAAATCGGTAGAGAATTTTATTTAAGGGACCTAATAAAAGGAATATCAAAAAAATATGATTTCATCATAATTGATTGTCCACCATCTTTAGGCCTTTTAACAGTAAACGCACTTTGTGCTGCATCAAAATTGTTAATACCACTTCAGTGTGAATACTATGCCTTAGAAGGTATAGCTCATCTCCTTAGAACATATAATCTTGTAAAGACTAGGCTAAATCCTGATCTCGACATTTTTGGCGTGGTACTCACAATGTTTGATAAAAGAAACAATTTATCCCATCAAGTGGCAGAGGAAGTAAAAAAACATTTTAAAGAACTTGTGTTTAACACTATAATTCCTCGAAATGTAAGACTTTCTGAAGCGCCAAGCCATGGACTTCCCGTAATTTTATATGATGTCAGGTCAAAAGGTGCACGTGCCTATATGGACTTGGCCAAGGAATTTTTAAAACGTTTCAGAATTCCATGAGAATCGATTTTTTTGGGGTAAATAATAATGGCTAATCTTTTTTGGGGATACACTCGACTACAATTTTGTCTTTAAAGTGTTTCTTAACAATTTTGGCCCCGCATTTTACACACTTAAAACTAACCAGGCCACTCACATTAGCCGCTGTTAAAAAGAATTTTTTATCAACATCCTTTTCCCAGTTTTCTGTGAAATTACCACAAATCTTGCATTTTACGCTAAAATCATAGGGATACTTAAAGTCCCAACATTTCTTAAAGAGTTCCCAGTCCCCCAATGGCTCAATTATGTGTGGCTCCTCTTTAATAAGACCGTGCTTTTTTAATACCTTTTTAAGATCTTGTTTTATTTTAATCCATACATCCGATTCCACAAAGACTCCTAACAGATTATGATCTTTGTCGTAAACTTCATATACTCCCTTCATATTCTCCCCTTTATTTTTCTTAGGATTTCCATATTTTTTATTGGTTAATTTAACGCCATGACATTTTAATTTTGTTTGATTTTTTTATCATTAAAATATAAAAGTCAACTCATACTTAACTGATTAAAAATTTCATCAACTTAAAAATCAGGAGATAAAAATGGCGTCTCCAAGAGGTCTTGGTAAAGGACTTGATGCACTTTTTCAAGACAAAATTCAGGTTAACACTAAATCTTCAGAAGAAGGTTCTAACAACTTTATAACAGTAGACATAGATGCCCTGGAGCCCAGCCCATTTCAACCTAGAAAATTTTTTAGTGAGGAATCAATCGAGGAACTCGCCCAGTCCATCAAGGGCCAAGGATTATTACAACCAATATTGGTCAGAAAAAAGCCTGATGAGGGGAAATATGAAATAATTGCTGGCGAGAGGAGATATCTTGCATGTAAAAAGGCAGGGATTAGGGCTGTTCCTGCAATAGAGTGTAATCTAACAGATGATGAATGTATGGTAGTATCACTTGTAGAAAACCTCCAGAGGGAAGACTTAAATGTAGTCGAGGAAGCTCGTGCGTTGGAAAAAATTAGGTCCGTATTAGGTCTTACCCAGGACGAACTTGCCAATAGAGTGGGAAAGAGTAGGCCCCATATAGCAAATACATTGAGATTGTTGCAATTAGAGGAAAATATATTGCAATCAATTGAAAATGGAGAATTAACAGCAGGGCATGGCAGGGCATTACTTGGCATAGGTTCAAAAGAGGATAGAATAAAGGTTTATGAGTACACACTAAAAAAAGGGGCAAGTGTAAGGGATCTTGAAAAAATTGCCAACTATTGGCGAAAGAATAGATGCCTACCAAGATATTGCTTAACAGAAAAATCTAGCAGACAATTAACAGAAGATAATGACCTTCTCAAAAAAATTGCCAATTCAATCAAAGGATCTTTAGGCATAAAAACTACTATGAGGGGCACGCTATCTGCGGGCACCATAACAATAAAATATTCTTCAAGGCAGGAACTCATAGATTTTTTAAAAAAACTCAACCTAGCCTCCACACTTGAGGAGAATGTTTCACATGAAACAATTAATGACAACCAACTCAATAGCTGACTTACTAACATTGGCACACAAAAAAAAATCTGCCCCAATCCTAGTAATTGGTGACGTAATGCTCGACCATTATCAATATGGTAGAGTGGAACGGATATCCCCAGAGGCACCAGTCCCAGTTGTGCATATTGAATCAGAAGAGTTTAAGCTAGGGGGAGCAGCCAATGTAGCAAATAATATAAATAAACTTAATGGGAAAACCTATCTAATGGGCGTTATTGGAGAAGATCGAAATGGGCGCATCCTGGAAAAACTACTTTGTGATAACAATATATCTAATACACTCTTAAAAAAAAAGGATTACACTACCAGTACAAAAACACGAATTGTGGCCAAGAGCCAACAGTTGCTCAGGATAGACAGGGAATTAACCTCGGTGGATTATTCTGGCGAATTAGCTGAAATCGTAAAAAAGGTTATGAACAATTACAAGGTCATTGTAATATCAGACTATGGTAAAGGAGCCATAGGTAAACCGCTTTTAGACACCCTGGTTCAATCATCTTCATTGGTCTTAATAGATCCCAAACAAAAAAATTTTCTAACTTATAAAAAACCGTACATTATCACGCCAAATAAAAAAGAAGCAGAAAATTTTAGTGGCATACATATAGATGGAAAACAGAGCTTACTTAAGGCTGGTTATACTATATTAGAAAAAACAGGGGCTTATAATTTACTGATAACACTAGGACAGGAAGGAATGGTGTTATTTAAAAATCAAGGGGAAATTGTTCTGCATCTTCCTGCTCTAGGAAGGAAGGTCTATGATGTTACAGGAGCAGGAGACACAGTCTTATCAGCCATTGCACTGGGACTGTCAAAAAAAATGTCTTTACTGGAATCATGTATTTTTGCCAATATATGCGCTGGCATTGTAGTTGGAAAGAGAGGGACGGCATTTCCCACATGGGATGAAATTTTTATTAATTCAAACAAATGGCAAGATTATTTAAAAATAACTCAATGGAAGCAGCAAACACAATAATTGAAGTAAACAACCTTTACCATTACTTTGGGAAAAAGAAAATTCTAGAAAAGTTAAATCTGTCAATTCCAAAGGGTTCATTTGTCTTTCTCACAGGAAGTACTGGTTCAGGTAAATCCACATTTTTAAAAATTTTGCACGCAGAACTAGCTCCAACAGCAGGCCTAGTGAGAGTTGAAAATTTCGTAATAGGCCATAAAAACAAACCCAAGATTCATCTCTTTAGAAGATGCGTCCAGATGATATATCAAGACTTTGAAATATTAGATGACTACTCGGTAAAACAAAACATAGAGATCCCTCTAAGGTGCATGGGCATTAGCAAAAAAAACAGACAAAAACGCATTGAGGTGTTACTAAAAGTACTGGAATTAGAGGAAGTCAAAGACACTCCATCATTTTTTTTATCAGGTGGAGAAAAACAACGAGTGGCCATTGCTCGGGCAATATCAACAAGTCCTAAAATTCTACTTGCAGATGAGCCAACAGGTAATCTGGATAAAAGAATGGCAATGAGAATTATGAAGATTTTATCCCATTTTAACAGACATGGAACCACTATCATTGTTGCCACGCATTCCATTGAACTTAAAAGCCTTGTGGAAAATCCAATACATCTCACTATTAGCGATTCCACCATCCAGGAGATTAAGTAATGTCTTATACTGCATGTTTATTTGAACAATTTTTGATGCTTATGAACCAAAAAAAATTACAACACTTGTTTTTGATTTTTGTCTTAACAATTATCTGTCTCTTGGTCTCAATCATTCTTTTGATTCATTACAATGGACTTAATTATTTAAAAAAAATTACTGCCAATGAGACCTTAATTATAACATGGGATAGCAAATATAATAAAGAAATAAAATCAGAACTAGACAAGCTAAAGGATAAATATAAAATACAGCAAATCAAAATCTTTTCACCGCAAAATGCCCTATCCATCTTAATGAAAGGAGAACAACTTCCAAAAAATGATTCCTCAAAAATGTATCAGATACTTCCATATACAGCTATTATCTCATGCAGAGAAAATAAAAATAATTTGCTAGCAATTAAAGATATTCTCAAGAAAAAGCCAGGAATAAAAAGGGTATTTATTGACGCATCTAAAATAGAGATAATAGATTCTTTAAGATCAAATTACATTTATTTTTTAATTATAACTCTCTTTTTGCTCTTTTTTGCAAGTGGAGCACTGACCTTTTCCTATTCTTATATCTTAAAGCTGAGCAGGGCCAAAGAATTGTATATATTAAAATTGGTTGGTGCTTCAAATACATTCATAATAGTTCCCTTCACATTGAAAGGGTTTTTGAGTGGAATATTAGCTTCTGCGTTTGGCCTTTTTATGACTAAAATCATTGTCCTTTACTTAAATAAACTTCTTAACACTCCCCCAATATGGATAAAAATAGATATGATACCAATTTCTTATTGTGTATTTATAACAATGGGAATAGTTTTTATTTCATGTGTTGGGTCATTATTGGCAATTAACCCTCTTTTTAAAAAAGGAGTCTGATTATGAGAAGTGATAAGATGAAGAAGGGTCTGGAAAAGGCGCCCCACAGGAGTCTTATGTACGCAACAGGTCTAATAAAAGAAGAATTAGATAAACCTATTATTGGTGTTGTTAATTCTGCAAATGAATTAATTCCAGGACATGTGCATTTAAATCAAGTTACTGAGGCTGTTAAGGCTGGTATAAGACTGGCAGGTGGCGTTCCCCTGGAGTTTCCCACAATTGGCGTATGTGATGGTATTGCAATGAACCACGAAGGAATGAAGATGAGCCTGCCAAGTAGAGAACTAATAGCAGATTCAATTGAGATAACGGCAACGGCTCATCCATTTGATGGACTTGTATGTGTCACAAATTGTGACAAGATAGTTCCAGGTATGCTTATGGCCATGCTTAGGCTAAACATACCCAGTCTAATAATTAGTGGTGGTCCAATGCTAGCTGGGCATATAAAGGATAAAACCGTGGATCTAATCAGCGTGTTCGAAGGAGTGGGCAGAGTGAAAAAAGGTGAGCTATCAGAAGCTGATTTAGAAGAACTAGAGTTGAAGGCATGTCCTGGTTGTGGAAGTTGCTCTGGAATGTTTACTGCCAATTCCATGAATTGTCTATCAGAGGCCATTGGATTGGCCTTGCCTGGTAACGGCACCATTCCTGCGGTATTTGCAGAAAGACTTCGGCTAGCCAAATATGCAGGTATAAAAGTAATGGAGTTAATTAACAAAAATATCAGGCCAAGGGATATAGTTACTTTGGAGAGTGTAAAAAATGGAATTGCAGTGGATATGGCACTTGGCTGTTCTACAAATACTGTCCTGCATCTGCCAGCTGTATTTAGAGAAGCAGGAATTAATATTGATCTGGAAATTTTTGATGAAATAAGCAGGATTACACCTAATCTATGCAAATTATCCCCTGCTGGACCATACCACATTGAAGACCTGTACTATGCTGGTGGCATATATGGGGTAATGAGTGAACTTGATAAAAAAGGACTAATAAATAAAGATTGCCTAACAGTAACAGGCAAAACTGTTGGTGAAAATTTAGTGGAATTGGATGCAAAGGTGTTAGATCATGAGGTTATCAAACCAATTGATTCTCCACACTCAAATGAAGGTGGAATAGCTATTTTACGAGGTAATCTGGCACCTGATGGTTGCGTTGTAAAACAATCAGCAGTTTCACCAGAAATGATGAAGAGAACAGGAACAGCAAAGGTCTTTAATTCAGAAGAAGAGGCAGTAGCAGCAATACTTGGAGGGAAAATAAAAAAGGGAGATATAGTAGTTATTCGTTATGAAGGCCCAAAGGGAGGCCCAGGAATGAGGGAGATGTTAACTCCCACATCTGCCATCGCGGGTATGGGGCTTGACAAAGACGTTGCCCTAATAACAGATGGTCGGTTTAGCGGAGGCACAAGGGGAGCTGCAATAGGCCACGTATCCCCTGAAGCCCAAGAAGGTGGACCTATTGCGTATATCATGGATGGTGACAAAATCCTAATTGATATTCCTAATAGAAAGATTGAACTCCTGGTGGACCAAGAGGAATTTAATAAAAGAAAAGAATCAATAAAAATTAAGGAACCTGAGATTAAATCAAAACTCCTAAGAAGATATGCAAAACTTGCCTCATCTGCATCAAAAGGAGCAATATTTGAATAAAAAAGGCGCCATAAGGCGCCTTTTTTTGGATCTATCCTACCAACTCACATATTTTTTTAAATATTCCTTCACCATCAAGTCCTAACATTGACCGAAGCTCTGACTGAGGACCATGCTCAATAAATCTATCGAGAATCCCTAAACGAATTATCCTTTTGCCAGAGAGCATATTATTGTCGTTCAAAAGTTCCAATATCCCTGCTGAAAAACCACCTATGAGGGCATTTTCTTCAACAATAATTATTTTATTAAAATTCTTTACCATCTCCAGAATCTCAGGTGGCAGAGGTTTTATAAATCTCGTATTGAAAACACATACGTCAACGCCAATTCTATCTTTTGCAAGAGTTGCAGCCTCCAGAGAATATTCAACCATACTACCAACTGCTATAATTAATAACTCATCACCTTGCCTTAAAATTTCCCCTTTGGGAACTGCAATTTTTTTATAATTATTTTTTAAATCAACCCCTTTTCCCCGGCCCCTAGGATATCTTATAGCAACAGGAGAATCCATTAATAGCGCTGTATACAACATATTTTGAAGTTCTCTTTCATCCTTTGGAGCCATAATAGTCATATTGGGAATAACCCTCAAAAAAGACAGATCAAAAGTTCCATGGTGAGTGGGACCATCCTCTCCAACAAGACCGCCCCTGTCTAAGCAAAATACAACAGGCAGGTTCTGGAGACACACATCATGAATTACTTGATCATACCCCCTTTGAAGAAAAGTTGAATATATGGCAACCACCGGCTTATATCCTTGTGCAGCCAGGCCCGCAGCAAAGGTAACAGCATGCTGCTCACATATGCCCACGTCAAAAAATCTATCTGGAAATTGTTGCATAAAACCACTAAGACCTGTTCCCTGAGGCATGGCTGCTGTTATGGCCACAATGCGCCTGTCCTTAGCAGCTAAATCACATAAAGTGTCTCCAAAGACTTCGCTATAACTTGGTAGACGCTGCTCCTTTGACTTTACACCCTTTAACTTCCCAATTCCATGGAAAGACATTGGATCTTTTTCAGCAGGCGGATACCCTTTGCCCTTTTTTGTGAGAACATGAATTAAAACTGGTCTTTCTAATTCTTTTACCTCACTAAAGACCTTGACCATTTTTTTTATGTCATGGCCATCTACAGGACCAATATAATAAAATCCGAATGCTTCGAATAATATACCAGGTGTAAAAAGATTCTTTAATGATTCTTCACTCCTGCGGGCATAGTTTAATATGTCTTCACCAACTCTAGGTATTTGCTTAAGCCACTTCTTTAAATCCTGTTTAAATTTTACAAATCTCTTATCAGCAAGCTTTCTACTTAAGAAAGCAGATAAAGCACCTACGTTTTTGGAAATAGACATCTCATTGTCATTCAAAACAACAATTAAATCCTTCTCAATGTCCCCAGCATGATTAAGTGCCTCAAAGGCCATACCAGCTGTCATGGAACCATCGCCTATAACCGCAACTATCTTATGATCCTCGCCCTTTAGATCTCTGGCAACAGCAAAACCAAGTGCAGCTGAAATAGATGTAGATGAATGTCCCACTCCAAAGAAATCATAGGGTGATTCCCCAATCCTGGGAAATCCACTTATTCCCCCGAGCTTTCTTAATGTCTTAAATTTTTCAATTCCCCTGGTAATAATCTTATGGGCATAAGCCTGATGGCCTACATCCCATATCAACTTGTCTTTTTTAAAATTAAACACCTTATATAGGGCTAATGTTAAATCAACCACCCCTAAAGAAGGAGCCAAGTGTCCACCAGTCTTAACAACAGTACTTATTATTTGTCCCCTGATTTCCTCAGCCAATTGTCTCAGCTCTTCATAATCAAGTTCCATTATCTGTTCTGGCTCTTTTATCTGACTTAAAATCTCTTCTTTCATAGCCTCTATCCTATTTAGTCCTAGTCATGATATATGTTGCCACTGACTTTAAAAATTCTGCTTGTGGTGTTTTAAACACTGATATTGCAGAAATTGCCTCTTTTACACATTCCCAACCTAATCTCTTGCTCTCTTCTATGCCTAATAAAGTAGGATAAGTACACTTGCCTTTTTCTATGTCACTGTAAACTGGTTTTCCCATAATTTTTTCATCACCTTCTATATCCAATATGTCATCAGCAATTTGAAAGGCGAGACCAATCATTTTTCCGTATTCCCTTATCCTTCTTATTTGTGAATCTGGAGAATTTGCCAAGATTGCCCCACATACACAAGCACTTTCTATAAACCGACCTGTCTTGAGTAAATGCATATGTTTTAACTCATCAAGGATACAGTCATTTTTGCCTGTAAGCTCCAAATCTAACACTTGTCCTCCAACCATGCCTTGGGGACCTACTGCATCTATTATTTCCTTCATCGCTTTACTGATTAATTGGTTATTCAAATTACATGAGAGCATAAGTCTTATGGAATCAGTTAAAAGCGCATCACCAGCCAAAATCGCTATACCATCTCCAAAAACTTTGTGATTAGTAGGTTTGCCCCTTCTAAAATCATCATCATCCATAGCTGGCAGGTCATCGTGTATAAGAGAATAAGTATGAATCAGTTCCAAGGCACAGGCAAATGGTAAAATCTCTTTTACTGAATCAGTAAAAAGCTCATAACATACCATACACAATATGGGCCTAATCCTCTTTCCCCCAGCCATTAAGCTGTATTCCATGGAATCTTTTAACGCCTTTGGAACAGCCTTAAGGGAATCCAGATAATGAACTAAAAATTCATCCACCCTTTTCCTATAAGATTCAAGCGCACATTTGAATTCTTTTTCATTCATCTACACTGCCATCCATGTTATCTTCCAATAGTTGTTTTGAATATACCTCTACCTGCTGTTTGGCTTTATAGATATATTCACGGAGTTTTTTGGCCAGCTCACAACCCTCTTTGTAAAGATCCATAGCCTTATCTAAAGATATATCTTCTTTTTCAAGTAGACCAACTATCTCCTTTAATCTGGCCATTGCGTCTTCAAAATTAAAACCTTCCATAACACTTACCATCCCATTTAACTAATTATGTTAGCTATCCTCTCGCCATCCTTAAACAAAATACCTACCTTATCACCAACTTCAATATCCTTAGCACTTACGACCACTTTTCCATCCAATGTCCTTACTAGACAATATCCCCTATTTATGTGCCTTTTGGGATCCCTCTCAATGACCATGTTTGCTAGTAAATCTATATCCTTTTCAAGCCTATCTAATTTTTTTGACATGATACCATTAAGTTCCCTTGTATTATAAATAAAATCCCTACTTGCTCCATTTAGGATTTCGTTAAACTGAATATGGGACCTATAAATTAGTTGATTTAGTTTATTTTCATTATTTTGGACCTTATCCTTCACTTCTGCATCCATGCTATTAACCAGATTAAAAAAAGAATATTCAAGGTTTTTTAATTTCCTTTTTGGAGCAAAAGCTCTAAATTGGTCCAAATAGCCCTTTATCTTATCAATCCTCAATTTTATATAACGATGTATATTTATTGAAAGGGACGAGGTCAGAGTATCTAACATCTGGATATAATTATCTCTCGGCTCCCAAAGAAAATCTGCGACATAGGTCGGAGTTGCACATCTATAGTCAGCCACCATATCAGCAATTGTGTAATCAATTTCATGACCTATACCTGTAACAACTGGAATCTTTGATCGAAAAATCGCATCTGCAACTACTTCGGAATTAAACACATGTATATCCTCAAAACTCCCACCACCCCTAATTAGCACTAACACCTCTGACCAGTTTTCTAAATTGGCAATTTCTATCATTTTTGCAATTTCTTCTGGCGCATTCTCTCCTTGTACAAGAGACGGATATATCCTGATTATATGCTCCATCCCCCTCTCTTTAGCGACCCTTAAAAAATCCTGTATAGCAGCACCAGATAGGGCAGTAATTACTCCCACACGTTTTGGATTCCTCGGTATTGACTTCTTTTTTGAGGCGTCAAAATACCCTTTTTTTGCCAATTTTCGTTTTAACATTTCGAGCTCAATATAAAGATTCCCAATTCCAACGTCCTCGATAAATTCCACTATTAACTGATAGGTTCCCCTTTGGGAATAGACGCTTATTTTTCCAGCACAAAGAACACTCATTCCATTTTTTAAAGAATCAGGGGAAAGGTTTTGGCCTAAATTGTGATTTGATTTAAACCACACTGCAGATATAACGGATGACTGATCCTTTAAAGAAAAATATATATGTCCTGACCCTGGCCTTGAAAGATTGGATATCTCCCCCTTAATCCAGATTAAAGGAAATTCCTGCTCCAAAATAGTTCTAATGGTGAGAGTGAGCTCTGATACAGTATATACCTTCTTTGGAAAATCCAATTATGTGCTCCTTACTTTTCAGTCAAACTAAGACCCCACATATCCCATATTCGATTTCTGATGTCTTTAAATTGATCAACAAAATTATCTGGGTTTATTTTTAATACTGAACCATCTTTTCTATTTTTTACTTCTACATATCCATTACTTAAGCCCTTTTTCCCCACATAAATATGTATAGGAAAGCCAATCAAATCTGCATCTTTAAATTTAAAACCTGGTCTTAAATCTCTCTCATCCCATAGGACATCAATGCCTAGATTAGTGAGATTCTGATAAATTTCATTTGATGTCTTCATTACATTTTCATCCTTTATGTCTAGGGTAACAAGACAAACCTCAAATGGAGCTATAGACGGTGGAAAAATAATCCCGTTTTTATCATGGTTTTGCTCTATTGCTGCAGCTATAATCCTGCTCACACCAATTCCATAACACCCCATGACCATGTATTTCTCTTTACCGTCTACATCAATATAAGTGGCATTCATTGCCTCTGAATATTTTGTACCCAATTTAAACACATGTCCAACCTCAATTCCTTTTAGGAACTTAAGCTTCCCTCCACACTCAGGACAGGGATCGGTTTCTTTTACATTAACAATATCTAAAAATTCAGCATTCTTTATGTGTTCATTAATATCCAAATTTTTTAAATGATAATCCTTTTCATTGGCTCCACACACAAACCCTCTTTTACCAACCAGCAATCTATCTACGTATATTTTCTTTACACCAAGTCCTATAGGTCCAGCATAACCCACTTCACAACCTGATATATTAAAAACCTCCTCAGGAGTGGCCATACGAATCTCTGGAACCTTCAGGGCGGATTTGACCTTTGCTTCGTTTAAATCCCTATCACCTGGTATCACAAACGCAACAGCTTCGCTATCAATTATATATATTAATGTCTTAACTATAGTGCTCTTTGACACTTTTAGAAAATCAGCAACCTCATCAACAGTGTGTTTGTTTGGTGTATGTACTTTTTCAATTTCTAACGGTTTTTCTTTTGCTTCCTCATGTTCAGAACCTTTATTTGACACCACCTCTGCCTTTTCTAAGTTTGATGCAAAGTCGCATTTCTGGCACACAACTATTGTATCTTCGCCTGTATCTGCTAACACCATAAATTCGTGGGAAAAATTTCCACCGATTTGGCCTGTATCTGCCAAAACAGCCCTAAATTTTAGTCCTATCCTCTCAAAAATCCTGGAATAGGCATCATACATTTTTTTATAGCTTTGTTCTGCCCCTTTATCATCTCTATCAAAGGAATATCCGTCTTTCATAATAAATTCACGACATCTCATGAGACCAAAACGAGGTCTGATCTCATCTCTAAATTTTGTATGAATTTGATACAGATTTAAAGGGAGTTGCCTATAAGACCTTACTTCATGTCTCACTATATCAGTGACCACTTCTTCATGGGTAGGCCCTAAACAAAAATCCCTGTCATGTCTATCCTTAAACCTAAGTAGTTCTTTTCCATAGAAATCCCACCTATTGCTCTCCTTCCAGAGTTCAGCTGGCTGTACAACAGGCATCATAATTTCCAAACATCCTGCCCTGCCCATCTCATCCCTGACAATTTGACTCACTTTCCTAAGTGCTCTAAGACCCATAGGTAAGAATGAATATATTCCTGATGTTAATTTTCTTATCATACCAGCACGTATAAGAAGTTTGTGACTGATTACTTCTGCATCTTGTGGATCTTCTTTTAAAGTTGGACAGTAGTATTTACTAAACTTCATAATGAACTCCTTTTCCTTTTTTACGAAAAATAAATATCATTTTTTTTCACTTACCCCCTATATACAAGCACACCGAGAATTACTGGCATCTCCTACACCGACCTGTCAGTCTTTACAATTTTTTATATTATACATTTATTACTTCAATTACTCCTCTCACTCTATCAAAATCTTTATCCATTGTGATTATTTTTAAACCCTTTTCTATTGATATTTGAAATTGATAAGCGTCATCAAAATCTAAATTATATCTTTCTCTTATTTGTACAAGCTCTTTATAAGATGATAAAGAGAGACTCACTATTTTTACTTTTGATACAACATCAACTATAAATTTAAAATAGATTAACTCCTTCCTATGTCTAAAAAGTATTACACCTATTTAATGTAAAGAAAAATCAGATATAACAATCTCATTTTTATATCTCCTCAAAATTTCCTTACATTTCTCTGTCTTTTCCTGTAAAAGCAAAATTTCAAGAAAAATATTAGTATCTGCTAAATATTTCATCTCCACTCCATAGCCTTATGCTGCAATTCTACTGATGTATAACATCCAGCAAATTCTGACAAACCACCTTCCCAATCAAAGTTAAAATTATTATTAGGGCTTTCATCTTTATTCTTTATATTTCTCTTTCTCAATAAAAATTCTATAAAGTCTAACACTTCTTTCTGTAAATCTACTGGTAATTCCTTTATCCTATCAATTAGGCATTCTTCATTCATTTTTTACCATCTCCTGTTGTAATAAATATAATAATTCTTTACTTCAATATAATGCTTGATTATACCATATCTATATGGTCTTTTACAGGACTTTATTAAGTTTATCCCTGAATTTTAGAATCTATCAAAAGTATCATTCTCGGCGGTCAAGTACACCATTTGTTATGCTCAATATTTTACAAAAGGTTTTCATTACAAAATCTATAATTATGTCCTCACTTTCTTTTCTTGCATATATTTTTTTAATTCATTCTTAAATTCAAAAAGCAAACTTTCAGTATTATATACTTTCTTTATAACTTTACCTTCTCTAAAAATCACACCTAGATCCTTACTACCAGCAATCCCAATGTCAGCCTCCCTTGCCTCACCTGGGCCGTTTACAACGCAGCCCATAATTGCTACCTTTATAGGCAAGTCAAGCTTTGATAACCAAGGATCAAGCTTTGTTACCAGACCATTTACATCAATCTCTGTCCTACCACAAGTTGGACAGGATATAATTTCCACGCCCCTGCGTCTAAGACCAAGACTTCTAAGGATCTCATACCCAGCTATTACTTCCTGTTCAGGCTCACCAGTAAGGGATACCCTAATTGTATCGCCTATGCCTTGAGATAAAATTAATCCAATACCAACACCGCTTTTTATTGCTCCCCTAATACCTGGACCAGCCTCAGTGATACCTACATGGAGGGGATAGTCACATTTTTCAGAAAACAGTAAGTAAGACAAAAAAGAGTTGATCACAGACGATGACTTTAAAGACACCTTGAAATTAAAAAATTTTCTGACTTCGATTCTCCTAACCCATCTAAGAGCACTTTCAACTAGTGCCTCAGGAGTAGGACCTTTATATTTATTTTGTAAATCCTTTTCCAAAGATCCACTATTTACACCTATTCGTATAACAGCATTATTTGCTTTGCAAGCATCTACTACATAATCAAGCCTCTCATATCCACCAATATTACCAGGATTTATTCTCACCCCATCTGCACC
This sequence comes from Desulfothermus sp., assembly GCF_053993635.1. Taxonomy (NCBI): domain Bacteria; kingdom Pseudomonadati; phylum Thermodesulfobacteriota; class Desulfovibrionia; order Desulfovibrionales; family Desulfothermaceae; genus Desulfothermus; species Desulfothermus sp. The sequence continues at coordinate 25,966 of NZ_JBMYBT010000068.1, forward strand.
GCTCTCAACTGAAAAAACCGCTAGCTTATAATCAAAATGCACATCAGCAATCAAAGGTATGTTTATTTTTTCCTTTATTTTTAAAACAGCCTTTGCTGCATGGTCATTATTTACAGCAACCCTTATAATCTCGCACCCAATGGCCTCTAATTTCTGAATCTGGCCTATTGTAGCCTCATAATCTTCAGTTTTTGTGTTGGTCATGGACTGCACCCTAATTGGCGCATCTCCCCCAACATCCACATTGCCAACAAATATCTTTTTTGTGTTTTTTCTTTTGATAAATTCCATATTGCCCTCACAAATTTTTGACCTTTGATGTTACAAGATAGACAAAACAATCTCAAGCTAAAAGAAATTCCATTTTTCGCTTGACAAAACCTTGTATTTTTTTAAGCCTTAACACGGCAGGCAGTTTTTTTGTTAATTTTTTATTTTCATTGTTAGGAGAGTTTTTTATGAAGAGGTTGTATGTTGGAAATCTTCCTTTTTCTTCAAAAGAGGAAGAGGTAAGGGAACTTTTTTCTCAATTTGGCGAAGTTACAGACGTTAATTTAATTAAAGATCGCCAAACAGGAAGGCCCAGGGGGTTCGGCTTTGTTGAGATGAAAGAAGAAGATGCACAAAAAGCAATGGACAGTTTAGATGGAACTGAATTTGGTGGTAGACGACTTAGGGTAAACGAGGCAAGAGCCAGAAGATAATACATAAGACAAGACAATGCTGGGCAATAGCCGCCTTTAATAGGACTATTGAAGGCGGCTTTTTTATTTCCTGCTGCATATTCGCATATTTTTTATGGAGGTCATATCAAATGGACGTTAGACAATATGTAATCGACGATCTATCATATAGAGAATCTTGGAGGCTATTAAAAATAATGGCTGAATTTGTGGATGGTTTTGATACCTTAAATGAAATTGGTGCAGCAGTAAGTATATTTGGATCTGCCAGGGTTAAACCTGAAGACCCTGTCTATAAGTTAACCTACAACATAGCCAAAAAACTTGCACAAGAAGGATATTCTATAATTACAGGCGGTGGCCCTGGAGTTATGGAGGCAGGGAACAAAGGAGCAAAGGATGGAAATGGTAAATCAATAGGCCTGCACATCCATCTTCCTTTAGAACAAAAACCAAACGATTATATTGATACAAGATTGGATTTTAGATATTTCTTTGTAAGAAAGGTGATGTTTATAAAATACGCCATGGCTTATGTGGTAATGCCTGGAGGATTTGGCACTTTAGATGAGCTAAGTGAAGCTCTGGTATTAACTCAAACCAAAAGGATTAAACCCTTTCCAGTAATTTTAGTAGATAAGGAATTCTGGAGCCCATTAATTGATTGGTTTAAAAACAAACTCCTTGCAAGGAATTATATAAAAGAAGGCGACTTAGAGATATTTTTTACTCTAGATGATCCTGATGAGGTGGTGAGTTTGATTAAGAGATTGGTGATTATTTAAAGGAAGAGACAATATATGTCACTATTTTTAACAAATATTGTCAAGCATTGGTTAAGGAATAAAAGAAATTTACAATAAATATTAACTTATTATTAGACATTACTGTCTCTTTGGCAACAAAATTGCATTCTAAATTCTGGTTAAAACATTTTATAATACAAAAGGAGGTAAAATTATGATCAGGGAACGGCTAAATTTAAAAAACAACTCAAAAGGTTTCACACTCGTTGAGCTGATGATAGTAGTAGCTATTATTGCTATTCTTGCTGCCATTGCTATCCCACAGTATAAAAAATTCCAGTTGAAATCAAAACAGTCTGAGGTGTATGCCAATTTTGATGCACTGAAAGCATGTGAAGAATCATTTGTGGCAGAACATGATAGTTATGTTGGAGTAGGACAACAAGAACCCAATGGGGTCACTCTAGGGCCTGGTAAACATTCTTGGACAGATGGGGCTGATAACAATGGTTTTGCGGATGGAGATGGTTTAAATGATTTTGCAGAGCTGGGTTTTGAGCCATCTGGACCTGTTTATGCACAATATTTTATAACAGTTGGTGAAACCAATAGTAATGGTAACTCACAGGTGTCAGGTGGTGATTATCAAGATTATGTTCTTGAAGCAGCTACAGATTTAGACGGGGATGGTAGCAATTGCGAATATGCACTTTGGCCTGATGCTAATAATAATAACGCTCCAGTAACACCAACTCAGTTAGCAACACACATCTCCCTCAATGCCGGGGATAAAGGAAGACTGAAAAAAGGTAACGATGACTTTTAAGAACATAGCGAAAAGGCGGGGAGCCCCGCCTTTTTTAGTCCTTCACAATGCAATCCTTACCCTTTTATTTCTTTAATAATTGTAGATACAACAAAGACAATCGGTTACCTATAAGTTCAAGGGATGAAAATGGCTGTTATAGTTTTGAAGGAAGTTTTTAAGACATATAAAAAAGGCCTTAGACAAAGCATAGAGGCTGTGAAGGATCTAAATTTTACGGTAGAAAAAAAAGAGATTTTTGGATTTGTAGGTCCAAACGGAGCTGGGAAAAGCACTACCATCAAAATTTTGATGGGCCTAATTTTCCCTGATAAAGGAGAAGCACGACTTTTCGACATTCGTTGTGATGATCCAGTTGCACGCAAGAATGTAGGTTTTGTCCCAGAACAACCTGTACTTTATGACCATTTAACTGGAGAGGAATTCTTATGTTTTGCAGCTGAGTTGTATGGACTATCTCAGAAAGAAATCATGTCTAAGGTGTGGAAACTATTAGAACTAGTGGGCCTTAAAGAAGCCGGTAAATGGAAATTGAGATCTTACTCTAAAGGGATGCAGCAAAGACTGGTAATTGCCCACGCCTTGCTTGCTGATCCAGAGCTGATCATTATGGACGAACCCCTTTCAGGACTTGATCCAATTGGCCGCATGGAAATAATAAATTTAATTGATTCTTTAAAGAAGCAAGGCAAGACTATATTTTTTAGCTCTCATATTCTCCATGATGTAGAGACAATTTGTGATAGAGTGGCATTATTGATAAGAGGTGAACTCAAATTTATTGGAAAACCGCAGAACATAGAAGAAACCTTTAGGAGAGAGCTGCAAAAATGCGTAAGTTAATGTCCATAGCACGGGTAACCTTTAAAGAAGGGATTAGAGAACGCGTATTTCTAGGTGTACTTATCTTTTCTGCCCTGATACTTTTGAGTTCTGGCTTTGTTGCAGACCTATCTATTGGAAACATTCTTAAAGTAACTCAAGATATAGGCCTTTCTGGTCTTTCTTTTCTGGGCCTTTTTATAGCTATTTTTTTAAGCACTAGCTTAATTGCTAAAGATATAGACAAAAAAACTATATATCTCGTAGTTTCTAAACCTATTGCGCGCTGGCAATACATCCTGGGGAAATTTCTGGGACTCTCTGCATTAACAAGCTTTGCGTTACTAATAGACTTTTTGGTGTTTATGATAAGTCTTTTCTATTTCTATAAAACAACAACCTTTATCCACACACCTCACATTGCTTGGGTAAAGCATCTTTTGGCATTCTTCTTTCTCAATATTAAAATGTTTCTTTTGATAGCCATAGCCATTTTTTTTAGCAGCTTTTGCAGCAGTTCATTAATTTCCTTCTTTTTTTCCTTTATGATTTACCTTGTTGGTGCCAATCTTCAAAATGTAAAGATAATTCTTTCAAGCAACATCGGAGAAAACATCAGTCCTAATCTTAAGGCTATATTTAACATCGCCTATTATCTTTTACCCAACCTTTCTTTGTTGGATCTAAAACAAGCTACAGTACACAATCTGCCTCTTAAAGGGAGTAATTTAATACTGATCTTAATTTATGCCTTAAGCTACACAATAGCATTGCTTTTGATTTCCAGTTTTATCTTTAGCAAAAGAGAGCTTAACTAAAATGTATCGGCTAATTTTAGGTATATTTTGCCTTTTAATAAGCATTGTTACCCACACCGGTATAAAATGGGAATTGGAAAGTTGGACAACTTCTCCCTTGCCACGGCCAGAATCAGCTTTGGTACTGAGTGGAGAATTTGCACCGTTAACTAGTGACTTTTTTTTGGTTAAAGCGGCAATTTTTTATAATGACATTATAAATCAAAAAAGTTCGAAAGACTCCCTGTGGCTAAGTAAGGCACTATATCTAGCATCCTATCTTGATCCCTATTACTTTGAAGTATATTGGATGGCTGGCGTGGTGTTACCCTGGGAAGGAAGATTTGAAGAGGCCGAAATCATACTTAAACGAGGTCTTGATTATATACCTAAAAATTGGCAAATACCCTTTTACCTGGGTTTTATAAATTTTTATTTTAAACATGATAATAAGACAGCTGCTCGTTATTTTTTTGAGGCTTCGAAATTGCCAAATTCCCCACCCTATTTGCCATTACTAGCTTCTCGTTTGGCAATTAAAGGAAATGAAACAAGGACGGCAATCTATTTCCTCCAAAAAGAACTTCAAGAGATAAAAGATAAGAGCTTAAAGGAAAAAGTTCTTAAAAGGTTAAGCGCTCTTAAGGCTATTCTCTATCTGGAAGAAGCCTTAGACAGATATAAGTATAAATACGGTGGCTTACCAAATCAACTTGGCGAATTAATAAAAAAACAAATTATTCATCACATCCCATCGGATCCTTATGGAGGAAAATTTTATCTTACAAAATCTGGAAGAGTATGGACCACAAGTAATTTGCGCTAACCCTTTAATATTGAGATGTGACAATCGTGTCTCACTCTCAACCTTTTCCTTGACCAAATCAATACAATATTGACATTACCTTTACCCCTAAGACTTAAATGCTGTCCTGAAGGGAAATAGAAAGATGTGGTGTTTCAATTTTATTTAATGATTTATCTCTAGCCAACTCCCCAGTATACATTTTTTGTCAATTTTTGCCAATTTTTGTAAACTCTCCCCCAAATATTACCCCGCAATTATCGCAATTATCCCTTTACATTTCCCCAAATCCCCCCTATTTTTTTTCCAGCTACAATCTGGAGGATTATTCATATGGAGGTATATAAAAAAATCGAAGATGCGCTTTTGAACGTAAAGGTAGGCTCTGTT
>NZ_JBMYBT010000069.1:0-75065 GCF_053993635.1 Desulfothermus sp.
AGGAAATTGCCAATAATGGCAGTTCAATACCATCCAGAGGCTGCACCAGGGCCACATGATTCCCGTTATTTTTTTAAAGATTTTGCTGAAATGGTAAGAAGAGTATGTTGATTCTTTAAGTTTTTTAAGGGGGCATTCATGTCGGAAATAGCAAAGGCAAGATCAAAGCTGAGTTCAGTTTCTACGTTGTTAAAAAAGAAGAAGTTTTTGGTGGCTCTTATGAGTATCCAGGACGCCCTCACCATTTTTCTAAAGACCCCTCTTTTAAAGCACGAAAAACAGGATTTTCAAAAAAAACTTCAAGATGCTGTTTATTTATTAAAGATTAATAAAGAATTTGTTCAGCAATACCCAATCCCCATTGAATACACAGAGGGAAAGGAAAAAGAACTCTGGGAAAACTTAAAGGAGGCCATTAAAGAACTTCAGGCCAGCTCAATAGAAGAGGCTAAAAAACAGTTAGAAGAGTTGGAAAAACTAAAGTCAAGGGAGCTTGAAAAGGGAAGAAAACACCTAAAAGAAAAAGAATATATGGAAGCTGAAAAGGTATTTAAACGTCTAATTAAGACCTTTAAGGAAGATACAGACCTAAAACTCGCCATAAGTGACATATACATGGATGAGGGCTTGGTTGAACAGGCACTCAAATACCTAAAAGATGCCTATAAAAATGACCCTGATGCAATTTATCTCTTAAATAAAATGGGGATCACATTAAGACGAGCTGGGAATCTGGATCTTGCAACAAAGGTGTTTTTAGAAGCCGTGTCTAAATCTCCAGATGATGAATATCTCCTCTTTAATTTAGGACGAGTGTATATTGATGAAAAAAAATGGGAAGATGCTGCAAAGATTGCCAAAAAGGCCCTTGAGATAAATCCTAAATTTGTGGAAGCTGAAAAAATGTTAAAATACGCCCAGAAAAAACTTGCTCAATAAGCATAATCAGACTTTTTTAATTGTATAGCCAGATTAATTGCCATAATTAGACTGGTTGTTTTGGCTTTTTTCTTTCCTACGAGATCATATGCGGTTCCATGATCTACAGAAGTCCTTACAATTGGCAAACCCAAAGTGATATTTACAGATTCGCTGAAGTGAATAAGTTTTAACGGCCCTAATCCCTGGTCATGGTACATGGCCAATACAGCTGAAAATTCTCCTGCATATGCCCTGTAAAATAAGGTGTCTGCAGGATATGGCCCTTTTACTGCTATCCCCTTTTTTCTTGCAGCTTCTATTGCTGGCTCAATTATTTCTATTTCTTCAGAGCCAATTTTACCCCCTTCACCTGCATGGGGATTTAGGCCACATACCCCAATTGGCTTTTTATTCTCTCCCAATTTTATCAACATATCCTCTGTTAGCAGAATACACCTTAATATTTTCTCTTTATTAATCAAGAAAGGAACATCTTTTAATGGAGGATGGGTAGTTACAAGTGATACCCTAAGTTTAGGTCCAGCAAGATGCATACACACATCATCTTTAGATAGTCCAAATCTATTTGCAAAAAATTCTGTATGGCCAGGGAAATCAAAACCAGCATCCATTAAAGACTTTTTATTTATTGGACAGGTTACAACTGCAGAAGATTTTTTTTCTTTTAAGATATGAGTAGCAACTTCCAGTATCCTTCCACTTATATAACCACTTTCCTTAGATGGAACTCCTGGGGTGAATGGGAAATCATCCAATCCATTGGAATATAGACTGATTTTGTTTTTTTTAGCTTCATCTATATTTTTTATAGTATTCCAAAATCTTTTTATAGAAAAAAGGTTAGAGTAGTACTCAAGACAGATTTGAGGCCCTATTATGAGAAAATTGTCTTTAAAGGAAAGAGGATTAGAAAATACCCTGCATATTAGCTCAGGGCCTATGCCATTTGGATCTCCCATTGTGATTATTATCATGAAAATATCCTAGCTCCGTGGTATAGTGGTTAGTGGTATAGTAGTTAGTGGTATAGTGGTTAGTGGTTTTTCACCAATACACCAATAACCAATACACTAATCCTCCAATATACCAATAACCAATACACCAATAACCAATACACCAATAACCAATACACTAATACACCAATACACCAATCCTCCTTTAAATTATAAAAAAATACTCCTTCCCTTGGACACTGTATTTTTTTTAAGGATGTTAAAACGAGCAAAAAAATCCTTTAAGATTATTTCGTGGTCAAATGCCATCTCAGGTAGATTATCTAAAGAAAAAAAGCCCAAATCTTTTGCGTCATCTCCAGCTATGGGGCTTTGTCCCTTTGGGAGCTTGGCAATAAATACAGTGGTTATGGTGTGATTTCTTGGATCCCTATCTGGAGATGAATATACCCCAAAAACAGCTTCTATCTCTATATCAAGGCCTGTTTCTTCTTTTATTTCTCTTATTGCAGCCTCTTCAAGAGTCTCTCCAACATCTACAAATCCGCCAGGTAGGGCATAACCAAAAGGAGGATTTTTCCGCTTAATTAAAAGTACTTCCTTATTTTCTGTGTATATTATCACATCCACAGTTGGGAGGGGATTTTTGTAAATTTCTATATTTCCACCACATATAGGACATTTTATGATATCCTTCATATTTACATCTCCAACAGTATAGATTAATCTTTTAAATCCTTGCCTATGTTATATTTTGTTTTGTTGTTTTTCAATAAAAATAAATTCTCTTTAAGGACATATTAAATATGAAGATCTATCTAGTGGGTGGTTGCGTTAGGGATAAACTCCTTGGGAAAAAATGTAAAGATCGAGACTTTGTGGTGTTTGGGTGTAGTGAAGAAGAATTTTTTAAAAGATTTCCCAGGGCAAAAAAAGTAGGGAAAAAGGTCTCAGTGTATCTGGTTGGCAGAAACGAGTATACTATATCTGAATATGATAATATTATGGATGATTTGATGTCCAGGGATTTAACCATCAACGCCATTGCAGAAGATGAAAACAAGAAACTCTATTATCACCCTTTTGCCTTAGACGATCTGGAAAACAAAATTTTAAGGGCCATTTCTTTAGAAAATTTTAAACAGGATCCATTACGGGTACTTAGACTTGCAAGATTTTATGCCCAATTACCTGATTTTTCCATTGAAAAATATTCTTATGAAATACTCAAAAAAGTGGGTAGAGATGAAAGCCTTATGAAAAAAATAGCAAAAGAAAGGGTTGCCCAGGAAGTACTTAAAGCCATCCGTGCTAAAAAACCATCAAATTTCTTCTCCCTGCTAATGAAAACAGGTGCAACTGGTTACTGGTTTTCTGAGCTTCAGGGTTTAAAAGAAAATAAAGAGTGGATGGCTGTTATGGACACATGTAACGCAAATGAGATATGTGCATGGATGTGTCTTGCTTATGGTTTTGTCAAAAACTATGATAACATAAACAATGCAACACAAGCATTTAAAAACATGAGCAATAAAATAGGCCTTCCAAAAAAGATTATATCAGGTGGTGTGAGTTTTATAAAAAATTATTTAAATGCAATGGAATTTTTCTCAGCAGGGCCAGATATTAAAAGGGATTTATTATATTCACTGGATAGAGAAGGATTGGAGGAGTCTTTTTTTTATGTTATGGAAAAAATAACAAAAAATAATTATATGGATAAGGTAAATTTTCTGCTAATGAAGATAAAACAAATTAAACTACCAGATGAATACAAAGGACTTGGTCCTGAGTCTGGAGAAATTTTGAGGAATATGCAGATCAAAGAGATTGAAAAATGGTCAAATTCATAGCAGATAAAGAAACTTATCTGGATGCTTTTTTGAGGGAGAATACAACAAAAGGGCTTAGGTGGATAAAACAAACTATTAATGAAAAAAGAATATTAGTTAATGGCATTATTTGTAAAAAGAGAAAGAAGATAGTCCAAAGGGGGGATCTCATTGAAATCCTAGAACAAGATGTGTGTTTTGATATAAAACCCATTGTTATTAAAGGAAATAACTTAATTTATGGGACAGTTAAACCCCCCTTTGTACATTCAGCTAAGGGTAAAAATAGCCCAAATATGGAAGATATATTAGAAAAATTTTATAATAAAAAGATTTTCTTGCTAAATAGGCTGGACTTTTTGACCAGTGGTATTTTACTCTTTGGTTTTTCAGAAAAATCTAAAGACCTCTACCTTTCCATGCAAAATATAGGTGCCATAGATAAAAAATATATAGCCATTGTTCATGGAGAAATAAAAGAGGAAGTTATAGTAAAAAATAAAATCAATCAATGTAAAAGAAAAAAGGTTTTAGTATTTGATGAACAAGATAAAGACATTAACAGACATACAATTATTATTCCTAAAAAATTTTTTAAAGAAGAGAATAAAACCCTTGTTGAAGCAATAATTAAAAAGGGTAAGAGACATCAGATAAGAGCGCACTTATCTTATATAGGACATCCAATTGTTGGAGATCCTTTATATGGAAGAGATAAATTTTTTCTACCTAGAATGTATTTACACAATTTTATGGTTAAAGGTATGGATTTTGAGATTAAAATAAAAAGGAATTTTAACCTTGAATAGAGATTTTATGAAAAGATATTTATATAGACCAGATACAAAAGGCTCTATTAGAATCGATAAATTTTTACATGAAAAATTAAGTAATTTTGGTTATTCTAGAGAAGGTATAAAAGGATTAATAGAAAGAGGACAGGTCTTTTTAAATAATAGTAAATTAATAAAGCCTTCTATAAAGGTCTCAGACAAAGATTTAATAGAGGTATTTATATGTGAATCCAATGATATCAAACCAGTGGAGGGAAATTTAAAGGTTGTTTATGAAGATAAGTACCTGGCTGTTATAGACAAACCAAAAGGGTTGGTTACTCATCCAGCGCCTTCTTGTAAAGATATAACACTTGTGAATTATCTTTTAAATAGATTCCCCCAAATAAGAAATTTAGGTGGTGAGAGGCCTGGGATTGTTCACAGGTTGGATAAGGACACAACAGGACTTATGGTGGTTGCCCTACAAAAAAAAGTTCAGGATATCCTAAAGAACCTATTTTCAAAAAGAGAAGTGAAAAAAAACTACCTTGCAATTGTTATAGGGATACTGGAGAAAAAACAAGGTGAGTTGAAATTTTTTATGGACAGGGATCATAGGTCCAAGACAAAGATGAGGGTGTATAAAAATGAGGGACGAGAGTCTATTACAAGATACAAGGTTATTTATGAGTTCAAGGATTATAATTTGAGTTTGATAGAGGCCGAGATATTAACAGGCAGGACACACCAGATAAGGGTGCATTTCTCCCATATTGGCCATCCAGTATTAGGGGATCAATTGTATTCAAAGGGAAAATTAGTTAAAAATAAGATAATAAGCGCCTTGGCAAAGAGACAAATGCTCCATGCATGGAAGATTATTTTTAAACATCCTATTTCTAAAAAGGAACTTAAGTTTATATCAAAGGTGCCAAAGGATTTTTTCAGACTACTTTTGTATTTATCCAAGAAAAGGCCAATGGTTGTAGGGGTTACAGGTGGAGTTGGTTGTGGAAAATCTATGGTGGCTAAACTTCTGGCAAAGGACAATGTGCCTTATTGGAGTGCTGATAGGGCTGTTGAGTCTTTGTATAAAAGAGGAAATTCTGGCTATGAAATGATTAAAAGGAGTTTTGGGCTTGAGTTTGTGGATGAAGAAAGGGGTGTTGTAAATAAAAAAAAGCTGTTTATGAAAATGAGTCAGGACAAAAATTTTAAACAGGAAGTAGAACATATAATCCATCCCCTGGTGTTTGAGGATATGATGAAGTTTATCTCAAAAAATAAAACAAAGAATATGGTTATATTAGAAGTTCCCCTTTTAGCTGAGGCTGGATGGGACAAAGCACCTAATAGGTCTATATTTGATATAATTGTTGGAGTATTTTGTTCAGATAACATTCGCATAAAAAGACTTGAAAACATCAGGGGATGGAGCAAGATGCAGGTGCTAGAAGTGGATAAGTGGCAACTTCCCCAAAAGGAGAAATTAAAACATTGTGACATAATTATAGACAATTCTTATCTTATAGAAGATACAAAGGCGAAGGTTGCTACTTTGCACAAAATACTCAGGAAAATCAGGCTAAAAAGCCTTATGAAAATCATTTCTGAGTTTGAAGAGTCTAATATTTTAGACAAAAATCAGCTCCTCCCTATATAAAATTTTGACAATTTATAAGTAAGACATTACCTTCCTGAAAATTCAAGAAGGGATTAGCATAAGAAATATTTGGAGGATTGTATGTTACAAATACAAGACCTACACGTAGAGGTAGGAGGGAACGAGGTTTTAAAAGGGGTTAACCTCTCAATTAACAAAAACGAGACATTTATTCTATTTGGGCCTAATGGCTCAGGAAAGACAACTTTGCTTATGACTATTATGGGTTTTTCCAATTACAAGGTCACAAAGGGCAAGATAATCTTTAGGGGGCATGATATAACCTACATGCCTACCTATGAAAGGGCAAGGCTTGGGATAGGCATGTCCTTTCAGCGTCCCCCCACAATTAATGGATTAAGGACAAAGGACCTTGTAAAGTTGTGCGCACGGGATAAAGACATAGATATTGAGGCCCTTGCAAAGAAAGTAAAGATGGAGGATTTTTTAGACAGGGATATAAACCTTGGTTTTTCAGGGGGAGAGATCAAGCGCTCTGAACTACTCCAATTAATGGCCCAGGAGCCTAAATTGTTGTTATTTGACGAGCCTGAGTCTGGAGTGGATTTAGAGAACATGGCCTTAATAGGTGATATAGTTAAAGAACTCCTTGGGCAAAAATTGACTCCTAAACCTGGTATTTCTATGAAAAAATTAAAGGAAGGAAAAGAAATATCTGGTCTTATAATAACACATACTGGATATATATTGGAATATATAAACGCTGATCGTGGAATGGTTATGTATAATGGGGTGTTGTGCTGTGAAGCAAGGCCAAGGGATATCTTGGAACAGATAAGAAAATATGGATACAAGGAGTGTGTGAAATGCCTGATGTAAAAGGAAAAGAAGATCTAAATCTAGAAGAATTTGTCTTTGATGGGGAAGAGGGTGTAGAAATTGATGACTTAAGACAAATAGATGAGAAAGATAGAGAAAATTTGCTTATGGCTGGCATTGACGTGGAGGAAAGACAAAGGAGCGCTAGTTTTTTGCATGTGGATCATAAAAAGGCCCTTTGTAAGAGTTGTGAGAAGGGTGTTGAAGTTTTAGATATAAAAGATGCCTTAAAAAAATACAATGGACTGAAGGATTACTACTGGAAACTAGTTGATCCAAGTAAAGACGAATATACAGAGTCAGTATACAAAAAGCTCCATGGGGGATATTTTATAAAAACAGAAAAAGGAGCCAAAATTCAAAATCCTGTTCAGTCCTGTCTATTTATCAAAAGAGAAAACGTAGGGCAAAATGTACATAATTTAATTATCGTAGAAGAGGATTCTGAGCTTCACATAATTACTGGTTGTTCAGTGGCCCATGATGTTAAGGCAGCTCTTCATTTGGGGATTTCAGAAATTTTTGTAAAAAAAGGTGGAAAACTGACATTTACAATGATCCACAACTGGGGATCAAATGTGCATGTAAGGCCAAGGTCTGTGTATACTATTGAAGAGGGTGGTGTTTTAGTTAATAATTACATTTTACTTAAACCTGTAAAAAGTGTTCAACTCTATCCCACTATTTATTTAAATGGAAAAGGAGCTATAGCTACTTCTAGCTCCATCATTGTTGCACCTCCTGGCTCATATATAAATGCAGGTACAAAGATGGTCTTAAATGCGCCTAATACAAAGGCTGAAGTTATATCCAGGACTATTACCACTGGAGGAACCATTGTGGCCCCTGGATATATCCAGGGAAACGCTGTCCCAGCAAAAGGACATTTAGAATGTAAGGGATTAATCTTAAAAGATGGAATAATCCATGCAATTCCTGAGTTAGAGGGCACAGTATCTGGTGTTGAGCTGTCCCATGAAGCAGCAGTTGGAAAAGTGGCCCAAGAAGAGATTGAATACCTCATGGCCAGGGGGCTTGATGAAGACGAGGCAACGTCTACTATTGTTAGAGGATTTTTAAATGTAGATATTTTAGGCCTTCCCCCAGAGTTAAAACAGACTATTGATAAAACAATAGAAGAGGCTGGAGAAGATATGTTTTAGTTGGATGTGGCAAGTAAAACTTATTTCCCGGTGATCAGTGTGAGTGATCAGTGTGTGTAATTGACACTGATCACACACACTTTTCCCATTTTGATCGCTTTTTGCCTAACAAAGTCCAGTTTAATGATTATTAATTTTCAAATCTCTCTATTATACGATGCAGTTGTCTTCCTACGGGAGTATCCTTGTACATCTCCTTTTCTATATTGGTGATGCCCTTTATTACTGTTGAATGTCTACGATTAAACAATCTGCCGATTTCTTTTAGAGTTAAATCTGTATATTTTCTGGCAAGATAGAATGCTGTATTTCTTGCAACTACAATATTTCTTTTTCTTGAACGGGATTTTAGGTTCTCTGGAGAAAGTTCAAATACCGAGCATACTGTTTTGATTATTTGATCAATTGAAGGTGTTTCTACTATGTCTGCGTGGTTTTGAATTATTTCCCTGGCAATGTCCATATTAATAGTCATATTGAGGAGCTTTGCCTTTAGTGCCATGTTTTTAATGCAGCTTTCAAGTTGCCGCACGTCTGTTTTTATTTTTGATGCAACAAACTTGGATACGTGATCAGGTATGTTTATTTGGTAAATAGTAGCCTTTTTTTTGATGATCTTTAGTCTTAGATCAAAATCTGGTTTATGGATTGGAGCAATAAGGCCAGAACAAAAATATGAGGTGAGCTGAGAGTCAATATCTTTTAGTTCCTTTGGTAGAAAGGATGAAGAAAAAATAACAAGTTTTCCGTTTTCTTCCATGGATTTTATGAGATAGAGAAGCTCCTCCTGCATCTTGCCCTTGCCCTGAAAAAAATGGATGTCCTCTAAAAGGAGGATATCAACTTTTTCCCTGTAGTACTTTTTAAACTCGTTTATTTCTCTGCTCCTAAGTGCCCATACAAGCTGGTTTGCAAATTCTTCTGAAGATACATATACAATATTAAGATCTCCTCGTTTGTTTTGTGTGATAAAATTCCCAACAGCGTGTATTAAATGAGTCTTTCCAAGGCCAGGGGAGGATGTCAAAAATAAGGTGCCAAAATCAAGTTTTTGTCCGTAACATATACTCTTACAGGCCGCATACGCAAGTTGATTTTGCGGACCAACCACAAAATCATTAAAAGAATATCTCCATGCTGGAGTTGGAGTTATATTATTAATTTCCTTTCTTACTGGAAGGAGTTGTGTAGAAATTTTTAGATTAGTTTTCTTCACAACAGCTTGTGAATTTCCATTTGACCTGGTGGTAACACATACATCTATTTTTTGCCCAAGGGTTTCCTCCGCTACTTCCTTTATCTTCTTAAGTAGCCTATCTTTAACCCAGCTAGTTATGAAATCATTTGGACTATATAGATGCAGAGTGTTGTCCTGCAGCTCTCCCTCTAGGGGTCTTATCCAGAGGTGAAACAAGCCACTTTTTATGGATTTTTCCAGATTATCTTTGATTTTCTGCCAGTAACCATTCATGGAGATGACTATACAAATTTTTTTTAAGTTATCAAATCCATATTAACTGATTTTTGAGAAGTGATGGCTCGATAATTCTGCATTATTGTAATCTATTGATATAATGACCATTTTCTCTTTTAAGCCATTCTTTATGGAAATTTGTTTGAGTCCATATATCCAGGAATATTGAGGATGAATATGGTTATCTACAAAAATTTCCACAATTGTTCAAAAAGTTTTCCACATTTTGTTTTTTAATAAATTAATAATTTTTAAATTTTTCTTTATTTTTTATAAAAAGGATTTCAGGTAATTTTTGTAGGAGATCTTTTCTGGTTTTAGATAAATGCTTCTTTTGATTAGTGAGAGGCCGGTATTTTTGTCATTTAGCTTTTCTATATATAGTTTTCCCAATAAAAAAATTGCTGAAGCATCGTTTGGGTTTAGTCTAATGGCAGACTCCAGATATTTTTTTGCCATTTCTTGTTGGCCCCTTTTTAGATATAAATTAGCAAGGAGAGTGTAGAGATAGGGATATCCATTTGGGTCAATTTTGTTAAGCCACTTTTGTGCCAGTTCAAGCTGGTCTTTAAGTTCGCAAATCTGAGCAAGTCTAATTATGGCGAAAACGTGTTTTTCGTCGATTTCAATGCATTTTAAAAAGGATTTTTCTGCCCTGTTTAGATCACCTAGTTTCATATATACAGACCCTAGGTTATAGAAATAGGTCGCTAAATTTTTTACGCCTAACGCCTGTTTGAACATTTTTAGTGCATTTACAAAATCGCCTATTTTTGCATAACATACCCCAAGGGAATTTAAAGCTGTATGGTTTTGGGGATCCATCATCAAAGACCTTTTATATTCTTGAGTGGCCAAGTAAATATCCCCTTTTATGAATAATTTATCCGCTCTTAGATTGAATGTTATTGAGTCAAAAATGGCGATTTTGGGATGAGGGATAAGTAATGCGTGTTCCAAGGAGTCTATTGAAGATCTAATTGCTTCTAATCTGTTTAGGTCTAGTAAGGGATAGTTTGTTATTCCTATTTTTACATCTTTATGGGAATATGCTATGCGTTTTAATTCTTGAAATATAAGATCTTCTTTAGTGATTCTAAAATCGTTTGCTAAAAATATGTATTTTTTTGCTCCAATATATTCTGTATATATATCGATTTTCTCTTTTTTTAATATATTTGAAATACGTTCAAAAATATTTTTAGGACCAATAATATGTAATATGGAAAATCTACTAAATTTCTCAGATTTATTATAAAAGCTGATTATAAAATTTTTGTAAATAGGTCTGTAAGTTTTTTCTTTTGGATAGTCCTGAATTGATTTTAACGTATCTCCGATCTTTATGGATTTAAATGGATTGTGTCTGATTATTATATCACCTACTGAATGATTTCTTGAGCTATTTGATATAATTAATTCAGCCTTTAATTGGTTTGTTTCACAATCAAAAACCTGAAAATATTGACCACACTTAATGCCAAAATCTTCGCCAATATTTATATTAACAGTGTCCATATTGATTATTTTATTGACAATAGCACAATTATTGAGAATATAGTTAATGGATACTGGATGGTCTGGATTTTTACTACTTTGTAAAATTTTAACACCTTTTTTTAAAATATCTAAAATTTCATAGGCAAGATCAACAGAATGCATTTTAAATAAATATCCAGGAATGTTGTTAGGATATTTCAAAAATAAAGTAACTGGTTTAAAATCGAAAAATTTTTCAGGGCTATTTATACTGTTGCATATATTAACCAATGTTGAATGCATGTTATGAATTCCATCTATAGAATTATTGATAATAGCAAAAAGAATATGGCTATGTATATCAAAATAAATCTCTTCATTGTTAAGAGAATCTTTTATAATTTTAATTATATCTCTCAGTTTAGAATTCCAGTTTTTAAAACCCATTTCACTCAGTAATTTTTCACTATTTAAAAGTTTTAACCCAACAACATAAAAACTTCCGTGGGGAAAATCTATATCTGAGACAATAAGTTCCTTAGAATCAATAGTTAAATGGGAAATTACATGCTCTATTTTTAAACTTAATTTGTTTAGAAAAGCTTTAAAATGCAGGCATGGAAGATCTCTTTCAAACATTGACCTTTTTTTAAGGGCAATATATTCTAAAATTAATTCAAAAAAGTTAATAAAATGTTCTTTAGGGATTTTTATAAAATCAAAATCAGATAAGTCTATGGCAATTACTATTAATTCAGAAGCATTACTGAGAGATAGTTTTATTAGTATCTGTTTTGTTTCATTTGATAAATCTACTTGGATTTTATTTTTGATCTCACTAGGAGAAGGTTTATTTAAAAGATAAATGGAGAGGTTTTTGATTTTAATAAATTTACTTATTTGATCTGCTATGAATTTCTTGTTATTTAGTATGTCCTGAAATGAAATATCAATCTCGTGTATCACCGTTAGTACCAGAGAATATTTTGGACTTGTATTTTTTTGAGCAAAATAATATCTTTTTCAAACCTTGTCTAGAGATAATTTGGTCTTTATATTTAAACAAGAGGGAGGCTTAAATGATAGATATTATAATGAAAGTTATCAGGGAACGAAGAAGTATCAGGAAATTTGAGGAAAAAGATATACCTCTAGACAACATAAAGACCATTTTAGAAGCAGGCAGATGGGCGCCAAGTGGCATGAACAATCAACCATGGAGGTTCTTGGTTATATCAAAGGATGATGTTAGAAAGGAGTCGTTGGCTACCTGTACAAAATATGGCAAGATAATTCTTCGTGCAAATAAATTAGTAGTGGTGTTGATTGATAAGCAAGTTATGTATAATGAAACAAAAGATCACCAGGCCATAGGGGCTTGTATTCAAAATATGTTGCTTGCTGCCCATGCCATGGGCCTTGGGGCTGTATGGCTTGGGGAAATTTTAAACAATGAAGAAAAGGTGTTAGAGATTTTAAAATTGGATAAACAAAAATATGGTCTGATGGCTGTAATAGCCCTTGGATATCCAGCTCAGGAGGGTAAGTCATCGAGAAAACCTTTAAAAGAATTATTGTTGGAGGAGATATAATGTTAAAAGTATCTTGTTTTCCTTTAGGGCCGCTTCAAACAAATTGTTATGTTGTGCATAATTCAGTTGAGGCAATAGTTATAGACCCAGGTGGTGATCCTTCTGTTGTTTTGAATTTTTTAAAGAAAAACAATTTGGTTTTAAAATTTATTTTAAACACCCATTTTCATTTTGACCACATATTGGGAAATAAAGACCTACAGGACGCCACTTCAGTGGATATTCTTGCTTCAAATAAGGATGATTTCCTTTTAAAGGCCCAGGTTGGTGGAGGTGGAGGGATGTTTGGTTTCCCAAAAGTTCCACCATTTACCTATAAAAATTTAGAAGAGGGAGAAGTATATTGGCTAGGGGAAACAGCTTATGTCTATTCAACCCCTGGGCATACCCCTGGTAGTTTATCTTTTTACTTTCCAGAATCAAAGGCCCTGTTTTCTGGGGATTTGATATTTCAAAGGTCCATCGGCAGGACAGACTTTCCAGGTGGAAGTTTGGAAGAGCTTTTAGATTCAGTTAGGAAAAAGGTATTTGTCCTTCCTGGAGATACAGTAATTTATTCAGGTCATGGTCCTGCAACCACTGTACACGAAGAAAAGCTTTTCAATCCTTTTTTTCAGCAGGGAGTTATGTTCTAATGGTAGTGAATTGCTCTTAATAATAGTGAACAGAAAGAGGGGAATCACAACAACCCAAAATTCCTTAACACTACAGCAACTTTTTTCTCTTCTGAAGCAAGATTCCTTAGTGCCCTGATAAGATCCCTCAAACTCCCTTCCTTCTCTATTGCCTCTATTGCCTCATCTCTGGCCTTGCGAACAATAGTTCTTCTGTCCCAATATGCAAATCCTATTACTACTCCAGTAAGTGTGGTAAATATACCCACTAACATCCATAAAAAATTCATCATCTGCTCAAATCTCTTATCTACTTGCTCAAATCTCTTATCTACTTGCTCAAATCTCTTATTCATATCTTCCCGTAGCTCAGTAAATCTCTTATCCACTTGCTCAAATCGCTTATCTACTTGCTGCATAAAGACATTAAGGGTAGCCTCTAACCGCACTAGTCTTTCCCTGTCTTCCTGAGTAAAACCTGTCTTCTCAGCAAAACAGGGAACTGTAATTAAAAAATAAAACAGTAAAAGATAGTTTAATACTTTTTTCATCCTTACCTCCTGCTAACAAACACTTATATATATCATAAAGTTTTATGTTTTTTTGTCAACTCAGCATTCGACCTAGAGTGAACAATATTTAGTGAACAGAAAGAGGGAAGGATGATTAGTAATTTTTCACCACTACACCACTACACCAATATACCACTACATCAATATACTAATATACCAATACACCAATACACCACTACACCATTCTATAGGCTTTCTAAAACAATCTACTTGCTATCATACTCCCAGCTAAAAAAGTTCCAATAGAGCTACCAATATTTGCAAATGCAACAACTAAAAGTATTTTAGTCACTGGATTTGTCCAAAAGCCCTTTACAGACAAAATAGCATGAGGGAGTTCTTCAATGTCTTGTACTTTGGGTTTTCGAACCCATGCCTGTACAAGACCAGCTACCCAACCTGCTGCTACCATAGGATTGAGACTGGTTATGGGAGCAGCCAAAAAAGCTGAGACAATAGTTATAGGATGTGCCAGGGCCAGGGCAACACCTAAAGCAGAAAGGGTTCCATTGATCCCTATCCATAATGAAATGGATTCAATGGATAGGTCTTTGCCGCCCTTTATAAATCCATAGGTTAGCAGCCCAATAATCAAAATAGGGATTAGCCACTTTAAAAATTGAGCAATTTTTCCTTTCTTGGGCACGGTTTCTAATGGTGTCAGATCATTTTCTTTTGGGATATTGGACACAATTCCATTTACATGTCCATAACCAACAACTGCCAATATCTTTTTTCCCGGGGCTGACTTTATCTTTTCAGCAAGGTATATATCTCGCTCATCTAATAGTCTTTGTTTTACTTCTGGGAGTGAGGAAGCTACTTCCTCTAAGGCAATTTCCAGTTGATCCTTTTGTCTCAATTTTTCAATATCTTGCTCTGTTATTTCTTCTGTTGAAAAAACAGACGAAACCATAAGGCCAATTAGCTTTATTTTTTTAAAGAATCCAAGATATCCCCACACCCTTTTTAGAGTGATATTTACATCCCTGTCTGCCAAAACTATTTCAGCGCCAATCTCCCGAGCGGCATAAACAGCTTCTATCATATCAGCCCCTGGCCTAACTCCTAATTTATCCCCTATTTTTTTATAAAAAGATGAGAGTATAAGCTGCATCAAGAGGTAAAAGGCCTTGTTTTGCTTAACCACTTTTACGATGTCCATGTTTTTCCATTTATCTTCATTGAACATGGACTCATATCTGGCTTCACAAAGCTCCACACACACTGTATCAGGCCTTATTTCATTTATTGCCTCTCTTACTTCCCTAACACTGTCCTTTGATACATGGGCAGTACCAAGGATATATATTTCCTTTTCCCCATACTCTACTCTAACGAGTTTTCCCTTTAATCTTTCTAATATATCCATATCATTATCCTAAATTTAGTGAACAATGAACAGGAAGAGGAGTGAACCAATACCCCCTACACCCCACACCACTACACCACTATACCAATACACCAATACACTAATATACCCAGAAAATATCTATAAGAACAGCCAATAAGAGTATGCAAGACACATATGCATTCATTTGAAAAAAGGCCACACTTATTTTATCCAGGCTATTTTCATTAACAATTAAATGTTCAAAAATAAGAATACAACTAACAATTAACCAACCAATAAAATAGAACATCCCAAGACCAGCCACCCATCCACCAAGAAAAAAGAAGATTATAGAAATAATGTGGGAAAAACAAGATATCCACAGGGCGGATTTTACACCCAATTTTGAAGGCAGAGAAAAAAGCCCTTGTTCTCTGTCAAAATCCACATCCTGTATGCTATATAAAATATCAAAACCTGCTACCCAAAATAGGACACCAAATGCAAATGTCACTGGAACTGGACGTACGTGTGGGTCAACTCCAAGCCAACCACCAATAGGCGCCATTGCCAAAACAGATCCCAGCCAAAAATGACAAAGGGAGGTAAACCTCTTTGAAAAACTGTACAAGCCCCCCCACACAAGTGCAATAAAAGATAGATAAAAACAAAGTTTATTTAGCCCATAACATGCCACTACAAAAATTAAGGCAAAAATAATGGAAAATAACCATGATTCTTTTAGGGTAATCTCACCTGTAACTAGAGGTCTGTCCTGGGTTCTTGGATTTATTTTATCAAATTTTAAATCTATTATCCTGTTCATTGCCATTGCAAAGGACCTCATGCCCACCATTGCAATGGAAATCAATAAAAAAACCCTTAGACCTGGCCAATTTGAATTTGCCAAAAAACAACCAATATAAGCAAAAGGCAAGGCAAAAAGGGAGTGTTCAATCTTTATCATGTGTAAAAATAATTTAAATTTATTTCCCATTAGCCTCTCCTGATAACTTTTAAGAATCTCCTTTTGCCAACCTTTACAACAAATTCCCCAATATCAAATTTCATATAAGGATCATGGATCTTTTTGCCGTCAATGGATATTGCATTTTGTTTTATTAATCTTCTTACCTCACTCTTTGATTTACATAAGCCTTTATCAACCAATACATCAGTTAATGTAACATCAGGATTTTCTACAATTTCTTCTGGTATATCTGAGGGTATATTGTGTTTTGAAAACACCCTATTAAACTCTTCCTGGGCCTTTTTTGCCATTGATATTCCATGAAATCTAGCAGTTATCTCAAAGGCAAGGTCTTCTTTTGCCTTTTTGGGATGTAGGTTGCCTGATTCTATATCTCTTTTCATCTTTTCAATGTCGGCAGTATCTTTGTCTGATAAAAGTTCATAATATCTAAACATGAGTTCATCAGATATGGACATGATTTTACCAAACATATCAAAAGGAGGATCCTCTATTGCAACGTAATTTCCAAGGGACTTACTCATTTTATTAACACCATCTAATCCCTCTAAAAGGGGCATGGTAATTACAACCTGTGGTTCCATCCCTTCTTGTTTTTGCAGGGTCCTTCCAACAAGCAGATTAAACTTTTGGTCTGTTCCCCCAAGTTCCACATCTGCCTTCATGGCAACAGAATCATATCCCTGTACCAATGGATATATAAATTCATGAATTGCAATAGGTCTATTTTCTTTAAACCTCTTTGAAAAATCATCCCTTTCAAGCATCCTAGCAACAGTGTATCTTGAACATAATTTTATAAAATCCGAAGCAGTAAATTTATCCATCCACTGGGAATTAAACATAATCTCTGTCTTTTCCTCATCTAGGATCTTAAATATCTGCTTTTTATAGGTCTCTGCGTTTTTTAAGACTTCCTCTCTTGTTAAGGGTTTTCTGGTCTCTGATTTACCTGTGGGATCACCTATCATCCCAGTAAAATCACCAATTAAAAACAAAACCTTATGTCCAAGTTCCTGAAAATGCTTCAATTTTTGAATAAGTACTGTATGTCCTAAATGGAGATCTGGCGCAGTTGGATCAAATCCTGCCTTGACCCTCAAAGGCACTTTTTTTTGTAACTTTTTTATAAGTTCCTCTTCTTCTATAATTTCCACTGCACCCCGTTTAATGAGATCAATTGCCATTTTTACGTCTGTTTCCATAGAAAACTCCTTATTAACCTAATATTGCCCTTTGATACCCTCAAAGTTAATTTCTTGATATTATAAATGTAACATATATGAGAATACGCATAGCCTAATATTTTTATCTGGCATATTCCACAGCCCGCTTTTCCCTGATACAGGTCACTTTAATCTGTCCAGGATATGTGAGTTGTTCTTCTATCTTCTTTGCAATCTCTTTGCAAAGCAAATAGGTCTCGTTTTCGTCAACTGTTTCGCAATCCACCATAACTCTGAGTTCCCTTCCAGCCTGTATTGCATATGCCTTTGTAACTCCTTCAAAAGAAAGGGCCACATTTTCCAGCTCTTCCAATCTTTTTACATAATGTTCCAGGAGTTCTTTTCTTGCCCCAGGCCTTGCACCTGATAGGCTATCTGCTGCCTGCACCAAAACAGCAAGTACTGTTTCTGGTTGTATATCTTCATGATGAGCAGCTATTGCATGGACAACTTCATCTGATTCTCCATATTTTTTGGCTAATTCTGCTCCTATGAGGGCGTGAGGTCCTTCTATTTCATGGTCAACGGCCTTACCTATATCATGCAAGAGCCCCGCCCTTTTTGCCATTTTAACATCTAATTTTAGCTCAGCGGCCATGATCCCACACAAGAAGGCAACTTCCAGTGAGTGACTTAACACATTCTGGGTAAAACTGGTCCTATAATAGAGGTGCCCTAAAAGACGAATGAGCTCTGGATGTATCCCATGAACGCCCACATCAAATGTTGCCTGTTCACCTATCTCCCTTAGTCTTACCTCCATTTCCCTGTCCACTTTTTGCACAACATCTTCTATCCTTGCAGGATGGATACGACCATCAGTAATTAGCCGCTCAAGTACAATCTTTGCCTTTTCCCGCCTAAGTGGATTAAAGGCAGAGAGAACAACAGTCTCTGGTGTATCATCTATAATTAAATCAACCCCTGTGGCAGCTTCAAAGGCCCTAATATTTCTGCCTTCTCTGCCTATTATCCTCCCTTTCATCTCTTCATTTGGGAGTTCCACAACAGTTACTGTATTGTCAATGACATATTCACCAGCATATTTTTGTATAGCAGTTGCTAATATTTCCTGTGCTTTCCTATCCGCAATTTCTTTTGCTTCAGCCTCTATTTGCCTTATCATTCTGGCTGCTTCATGTTTTGTGCTGGATTCTATTTCTTGAAGGAGTCTTTCCTTTGCCTCCTCTTTTGTGAGGCCTGATATCTCTTCTAATTTCCTATATTGTTCTTGTATCAGAACATCAACCTCATCCTTCCGTTTTAACACTTCGTGCTCTAATTTAGATAGATTTTTTTCCATCTCCACCAGCTCGGCCTCTTTTCTGGCCAATTTTTCCTGCTTGGCTTCTAATCGCTCTTCCTTTTCATGTAATCTAATTTCTTGCTTTTTAAGATTATTTTCCTTTTCCTTGGCCTCTTTTTCTAGCTCTCTTTTTTGTTGAAAAATTTCATCCTTAGCTTGAATCAAATATTCCTTCTGTTTGGCCTTAGCTTCTTTTTCTGCATCCCTAATGATTTTTTCAGCCTCTTTTCTGGCCTCTTCAAGCTCTTTTTCCACATTGTATTTCTTTATGACAAAACCAACACCTAAACCCACTAAAAAAGCAATCACACCAATCAAAAAAGCATAATCCATAACATATCTCCTTTATATTTTTCAGACCAAATAGATTAGGTCTGATTAAAAATTTTGAAAAATATGGTTGGGCAAATTGAAGACAAGGCCAATATTAGGGAAGCAAATGGAAGGAATCATCCAGAATATCCCCGAGGGATACGTGTTGTAGGCCATTTTGAACCTGGCATAGCCAGGTGGGCGCCACTAGTAGCCATCAGGCTTCCCAATGCTCCTAAAAAAGGAGTTGGGCATGCACAACAGGCTACAAGAAGCGGCTCCCTTTATTTTGCTGTTGGCTCAAAAATGGTACCTCCAATCACGCTATCCCCCAGGGAAATTAGAAGACAAAACATTATTTATTTTCTATCTTTTCCAGAAGTTGCTTTAATTTCATTTCGGTCTTTTGCAACTTCTGTTTTGTCTGTAAAAAATCATCAGCCAGACCCAGCGCTACTAAAATTAATAATTTTTCATTACTGAGCCTGGATCCAAAGGTATTTAATTTATTAAATCTATCTAAAATTACCTTTTTTGCTTCCAGGATACGGGCCTCATCCACATTTGCCCTAAATGAGACCTCTTGTCCCAAAATTGATAATCGATAAGTTGGCATTAATTTATGTTATATCTATATCTTCCATCTTTTGCAATAAATTATCTATTTTTTTTGATACCTGCTCCCTTATTTCCTTCTCTTTTGCAAGCTCTTCGTTTAATCTTTTATTTTCCAGCTCCAATTCCTTTACCCTATTTAAGAGGTAATCTATCTTTTTTTCCAGTAAATCAAGAAGTTCCATTTTATTTTTTAATCTTCCTGGTTATATTTTTTTGCCTCTGCCTGGCAACGGCAAGACAACC
Source organism: Desulfothermus sp. (assembly GCF_053993635.1). Taxonomy (NCBI): domain Bacteria; kingdom Pseudomonadati; phylum Thermodesulfobacteriota; class Desulfovibrionia; order Desulfovibrionales; family Desulfothermaceae; genus Desulfothermus; species Desulfothermus sp. The sequence goes on from NZ_JBMYBT010000069.1 coordinate 19,930, forward strand.
CTCGGGCACATCCTTTGTTATAGTAGAACCAGCACCTATAAGGGCACGATCCCCTATTTTTAGAGGAGCCACCAAAGATGTGTTGCTTCCAACAAATACATCTTTACCAATATATGTTTGATGTTTATTTTTCCCATCATAATTACAGGTAATAGTCCCTGCGCCTATATTTGTTCCCTCACCTATAAAACTGTCTCCAAGATAAGTCAAATGGGAGGCCTTCACCCCTTTTTGTAAAATCGACTTTTTAATTTCAACAAAATTCCCCACCTTAATATCAGAAACCAGTTCTGTACCTGGCCTCAGCCTTGCAAATGGCCCAATGGTGCACCCTTCACCTATATGAGCTCCATCAATATGTGAAAAACTTAAAATTTTACAATCTTCATCTATTATACTGTCTTTAATCCAGACATGGGAATCTATTTTTGTGCCCTTTAAAATAGATGACTTGCCATAGATCTCTGTTGGTCCAGTTATCTGAACCCCTGAATCCACCTGAACTCTAGGTCCTATCCTAACAAGCTCTGGTCTATAAATCAAAACTCCCCTATTCAATAAATCACCAACTATTTTCTTTTGTAAAATCTCATCGCACAAAGCAAGCTCGCTACATGAATTTACACCTAAAAACTCTATTTGTTTACCCAAATTATATGCATATACCTCTTTTTTATCCCTAACAAAAAGCTCTATAAGATCAGTTAAATAGTATTCTCTCTGTTTGTTATTACAATCTAATTTAAATAAATAGTCTTTTAACTCTTTTAAGTTAATAAAATATATACCACAATTGACCTCGTTGATTTTTTCAATCTCTGAATTTTGAATATCCTTTTGCTCTATAATGCCAACAACCTGACCCATTTCATTCCTTATGACCCTACCATATCCAGTTGGATCGTCAAGATTTATGGTCAAAAAGGAAAGGTGTATATTCTGCTGAAGAGCTCTATCTATCATAGGCCATATTTTATCCATATCCAAAAGAGGCACATCACCATTGACAACCAATACCCAATCGTAACCCTTTTTTAATAGTTGGTCATACGCACACTGAAGGGCATGGCCTGTGCCAAGCTGCTCTTTTTGATAAATTTTATTTTCTCTCACAAAATCCAGGGCTTGTTCTATCATGTGGAACTTATATCCCAAAACGTAGAAAATGTCCGGTGGATCAAAATATCCCTTTAAAGATTGGTCTACATACCACAACATTGGCTCGTCTAAAAGTCTATGTAATACCTTTGGTAGCTCTGACTTCATTCTGGTGCCCTTTCCTGCTGAAAGCACTAGGGCGCAGATTTTCTTTTTTAAGGCTCTCATATTAATAAAACCCCACTTAAAATGTAGAATAAATACTATAGACCCATACAAAAAATTAGGCAAGCCCAAATTAGCCCTTCATTGTTGCCAAAAAACAAAAAAGGGATCCCTTTTAATTAGAGATCCCTTACATATAAAAACTTTGATTATAGATTACTACTTTACATACCCACCCTTTCTTTTGTTTTGATCCGTTCAATTGCCCTCATAAGGGCTGCCCTGGCCCTTGCATAATCTATTTCTTCACTTTGTTCCTTAAGCCTTCTCTCTGCCCTTTCCTTGGCCTTTTTTGCCCTCTCAACATCTATCTCTTCTGCCCTTTCTGCAGATTCTGCCAAAATAGTGATTGATTCACCGTCTACCTCAGCAAACCCACCAGACACAAATACGTATTTTGTATCTGCACCTTTTTTATAATACAAAGAACCAATAGAGAGGGCAGATAAATACGGTATGTGGTTTTTAAGCACACCAAATTGTCCCATTACTCCTGGAACACCGACATATTCTACTTCTTCACTTAAAACCACCCTATCTGGGGTGACTATTTCTAATTTTATTGTACTTGCCATGGCTTATACCCACTTTTTTTACATTGATTTTGCCTTCTCTACTGCGTCCTCTATTGTTCCCACCATATAGAATGCGTTTTCAGGTAGATCGTCGTGTTTACCGTCTATGATCTCTCTAAATCCCCTAATAGTGTCCTCTGTCTTTACATATACACCTGGCCTACCAGTGAATTGCTCAGCAACGTGGAATGGCTGAGACAAGAACCTTTGAATTTTTCTTGCCCTGGAAACAACTAATTTGTCTTCGTCTGAGAGCTCTTCCATACCCAAAATTGCAATAATGTCCTGTAAATCTTTATACCTCTGTAATATTTGCTGAACATCACGAGCTGTCCTGTAGTGCTCTTCACCTAAAATATTTGGATCCAGAATCCTTGAAGTAGAGTCTAAAGGATCAACTGCTGGGTAAATACCAAGCTCAGCTATTTGTCTTGAAAGAACCAATGTCCCGTCTAAGTGTGAAAATGTTGTAGCTGGTGCTGGGTCAGTTAAGTCGTCTGCAGGCACGTAAATCGCCTGAACAGAAGTAATTGATCCCTTATTTGTAGAAGTAATCCTTTCTTCTAGCTCACCAAGGTCTGTTGCCAAGGTTGGCTGATAACCAACTGCAGAAGGCATACGACCAAGGAGTGCTGACACTTCCATGTTTGCCTGAGTAAATCTAAATATGTTGTCAATGAATAAAAGCACGTCTTCACCATCTACATCCCTGAAATACTCGGCAACAGTAAGGGCTGTAAGTGCTACCCTTGCCCTGGCTCCTGGAGGTTCATTCATCTGACCATATACCAGAGCTGCATTTGCGAGTACGCCCGCCTCTTTCATCTCAAGGTACAAGTCATTTCCTTCCCTTGTCCTCTCTCCAACACCTGCGAAAACTGACTTACCACCATGCTGTTTTGCAATATTGTTGATCATCTCCATTAAGATAACAGTCTTTCCAACACCTGCACCGCCGAACAGTCCCATTTTACCGCCTTTTGGAAATGGAATCATAAGATCAACAACCTTAATTCCTGTTTCTAAGAGCTCAACCTTTGTGGACTGTTCTGTAAAAGAAGGTGCTGGCCTGTGAATTGGCCAATGTTCTTCAGCTTCAACTGGTCCCATTTCGTCCACAGGACGACCAACAACATTTAAAATCCTGCCCAACGCAGGCTTACCAACTGGTGTGGCAATGGGCTGTCCTAAATCCTGACACTTCATGCCACGGACCAAACCATCTGTTGTGTCCATGGCAACACATCTAACTACATTGTCTCCGAGCTGTTGGGCAACTTCCAATATTAATGACTCTTCTTCAGGTCTACTTGGATCTAATACCTTAATAGCATTTAAAATATTGGGCAATTTGCCCTCTTCAAACTCTACGTCTACAACAGCTCCTAAAACTTGAACTATTTTTCCTATATTCTCACTCATTACTTCCCCCTTATTTATCCTTTTAGTGCCTCTGCACCGCCAACAATATCTAAGAGTTCGGCGGTGATGGCTGCTTGCCTTGCCTTATTATAAGCCAGAGTCAGCTTATGGATCATATCATCACAGTTCTTAGATGCAGTATCCATTGCCGTCATTCTTGCTGCATGCTCACTTGCTGAGGTATCCAAAAGGCCTCTGTACACCTGCACCTTTATAAACCTTGGCAAAAGCTCTGCAAGCAAACCTTCAACAGATGGTTCATACATATATAGGGCATTTGATCCCTGGCTTTCCTCTTCTTCTGCCTCTGGCTGAGTCACAGGCAATATTTGCATAGCCACAGGCTCTTGTCTTAATATACTTACAAATTGGCCATAGATGAGATAAACCTCATCAACCACATGGTCTTCATATGCCTTAATGATCTCAAGTCCAATTTTATTGGCCAAAGTAAAATCAAAATTGTCCATCACTCCTACATAAGAATTTAATATTTCAGCACTATCTACTTTTTTCGCAGCATGGGCAGCCTTTCTACCAACAGCAAGAATTTTAATGGCCTTTCCTTCAGCTGATTTTTCCTTTATCAATTTTTCAGTTTTAGTTATCAAATTTGTATTAAAGGCACCACAAAGCCCTCTCTCAGAGGTGATTAAGACTATACCTGTAGCCTTTATCTCCTCCCTAGGTTCTAAAAGTGGATGTACACTCACATCCACTCCTTTAGATAAGTCCTTTAACATTTCATAATATTTATCAGCATAGGGCCTGAACTTCTCAATCCTTTCCTGGGCGCGTCTCAGCTTTGCTGATGCCACCATGTTCATGGCCCTAGTAATCTGCTGGGTCTTCTGAACTGATTCTATTTTCTTTTTAACATCCTTCAATGAAGGCATGGATTTTCCCCTTTGTCCTTAAGTTATGTTAGGCCTGAAAAGTCTTTTTGAACTCCTCCAATGCAGCTTTCAACTTTTCCTCAGTTGCCTCGTCTAAATCATTTGATTCCTTAATGGCATTCAATATATCGCCCTTTGAATTTCTCATAAATTCAAGAAATTCTTTCTCAAATTTGGATATTGCCTCCACAGGCACATCGTCTAAATATCCGCGGGTACCTGCATACAATACAACTACCTGCTCTTGAACTGGCAAAGGTTGATATTGAGGTTGCTTTAGAAGCTCCATCATCCTCTTACCACGCTCCAACCTCTGCATTGTGGCTTTATCCAAGTCAGACCCGAATTGTGCAAATGCTGCAAGCTCTCTATACTGGGCAAGGTCAAGACGAAGTGTTCCAGCAACTTTTTTCATTGCCTTAACCTGGGCAGATCCACCAACCCTTGATACTGATAGACCAACGTTAATTGCAGGCCTAAAACCAGCATTAAATAAGTCTGGTTCAAGGTATACCTGACCGTCGGTGATTGAAATAACGTTTGTTGGAATATATGCTGAAACGTCTCCAGCCTGTGTCTCGATTATTGGAAGTGCAGTAAGAGACCCACCTCCATGATTATCATCTAATTTTGCAGCACGCTCAAGTAATCTAGAATGTAAATAAAAAATATCACCAGGAAATGCCTCACGGCCTGGAGGACGTCTTAGAAGCAGAGACATCTGTCTGTATGCAACTGCCTGCTTTGACAAGTCATCATAAATAATTAGTGCGTGTTTACCACTATCCCTAAAATATTCAGCCATTGTACATCCACTGTAAGGTGCGATATACTGCAGGGCTGCTGGGTCAGATGCAGTTGCAGAAATTATTGTAGTGTATTCCATTGCACCATATTTTCTAAGTGTCTCAGCCACCAAGGCTACTGTTGATTTTTTCTGACCAATTGCTACGTAAAAACAATATACATCACTATCCTTTTGCGCCAGGATGGCGTCAATACAAATGGCAGTTTTACCTACCTGCCTGTCACCAATGATGAGCTCACGCTGTCCTCTCCCAATTGGTGTCATGGCATCAATTGCCTTCAGTCCAGTATACATTGGCTCATGAACTGGCTTCCTCACAATAATACCAGGAGCCTTTATCTCAACTAACCTGGTCTCCTTCATTGAAACAGGTCCAAGTCCATCCAATGGATTACCAACAGGATCAATAACTCTTCCAACTACTGCATCGCCAACAGGAACTGAAAAAACCCGCCCTGTCCTCTTTACAGTGTCTCCTTCCTTGATGTGAGTATCTTCACCTAAAAGAGCCACACCCACATTATCTTCTTCCAAGTTTAGGGCAACGCCGTATATCTCACCAGGGAATTCTAAAAGCTCCATGGACATACAATTTTCAAGTCCATATACCCTAGCAATTCCGTCACCCACTGACAGGACCACTCCGGTCTCTGCCATTTCCATCTTTTCCTCATAACTTTTTATCTGATCTTGAATAATTTTGGTAATTTCTTCTGATCTAATTTGCATGGCCACTACTCACCCCTTTTTATTTTTTCTTTCAATATATTTAATTGGGCCCTTAAACTGGCATCATACACCTTGTCCCCAACCTTTAATACCACACCACCTAAAATATCCTTATTAACCTGAAAATCCAGTACAAATTTCTTGGCCATCTTCTCTTCCAAACTCTTTCTAATATTCTCTTTCTTCTCGTCATTTAAATCAATTGCAGTCACAAGATGGCCACGTACAATCCCTTCAAATTGATCAAGCAATTTTTGATAATAATTTCTGATATCCAGGATATACGAAAGACGTTTTTTTTCAGCCAGGAGCATTAAGAAATTTTTCACAACCTTTGAGGCGCCTATTTTGTCAAGGATCTTTTCAATAAGGTCTTTTTTATCCTCAACTCTAATAACAGGATTTTTAAAAATCCTTAGCAAAATAGGCTCATCCTCTACAAGATGGCAAAAGGCCCCGAGCTCATTCCCATATTGTTTCAAAGCCTCTGGCCCATCCTCCTGGCCAATTGCAAACAATGCCCTGGAGTACCTTTTTGCTATAATTTCCTGTTTCAATTGAGCACCACCTTTGTTAGATATTTATCAATTAATTGTTCCTGTTCTTTGACCCCTAGCCTACTTAAAATTATCTTCTCAGCAGACTCAATAATCTTGTCTGCCATTTCAGCCCTGATCATTTCTATGGCTTGTTCAAATTCTTGCTGGACCTTAATCTCTGCCTGTTTTTTAATCTCTTCTGCATCCTTGTATGCCTTCTCAATTATAGCATTTTTTATTGCTTCTCCCTGACGTTTTGCCTCAGCCAAAATTTCTTGTCTCTCCTGCTCCAGATTTGCAATACGAGCCTCAACTTGTTTGAGATTCTGCTCAGCGTCCCTACGCCTTTTTTCCAGTGTTTGAAACTTACTTTCAATATCCTTGGTCCTTCCACCAAAAAAATCCTTTATTTTGCTGCCTGCCAGTTTATAAATAATAGCGAGGAAAAGAGCAAAGTTTACACAACGCCAAAAAAAATCCTTCCAGGCAGCAGCTGACGAGGCCTCTTCTGTTCCATGCCCCGAGGCCCAAACCACACCCGCAAATAGAAGGACCGCTAAAACCAATGCTGTCCTTTTTATTACTTTTTTCAAAACAAACCTCCTTAAGCCTCTTTTTTTATTATTCAAAGGTATTAAGCCATGACCCTTTCTGCCACCATATTTGCATACTCGTCCACCTTGGACAAAAGCTCCTTTTTAACAGAACCTACTTGCTTTTCCAAATCTTCTCTAGCCTTCTGTAACTTTGCCTGAGCCTCTTCCTTAGCCTTAGATAAGACTATCTGTTCTTCTTTTGTCCCTTCTACCTTAAAATCATTTTTCAACTTAGAGGCTTCTACCCGTGCTTGATTTAGCTGCTGCTCATAGTTCTTTAATTTCTCCTCTGCCTGTTCATTAAATTGTTCAATGTCAGAGAGATATCCAGAGAGCCTCTCTTGCCTCTGTTTTATTATCCCCCTAATTGGACGATACAAGATGAGATTCAAAACAGCCAACAAAATCAAAAAATTTACCAGTTGAATAAAAAAGGTGATGTTTAACTCTATCATAGATTTGCCCTCCAACCGTGTTTTTTATGTGTTAAGTTGACTTTGTGAAAATTGTTACAAATTTGAGACTGTTTATCTTATTTCAAACCTTCTGTCAAAGCTTTTTTTTTAAACAACGCTTAAAAACAATTACTTTGTTCTCTTAATCACAACTAAGTAATGGACTGAATTGTGAAACATATTGCTTATTTTGCTTAAATCCGTCTCAATTACCAACCGTCCCAATTTCACCAACAAGTGTTCAATCTAACTAAAGTGCGCGCATCCATTCAGGTTTTAAACCAATTTCGCCACGTATAGCCTTGTCTATCAGTTTCAATGCACTCTCCTTACCCTCTGGGTATTTAATCTTAAGTGGCAAATAATTTGAAGCATGATTTGATGTAAAAAGGCCATTGGACAGGTCAGTAAACCTTATCATCTCCCTTAATTCCAACAACATGCCATATTTATCTGGGAGTTCAAATTCTCCGTTTTCATATTTTTCATATAGTGGTGTTCCTGGAATTAGCATAAGGGTAAGGGCACCAACATAATCAGGATCCATCTTTGTAAGTAACTCTCCTGTAGCCCTTGCATGTTCAAGAGACCTCATCCTACCTGCCACTCCCAGGAGAACGGTTACAGAGAGTTTTATTCCTGCCTGTTTTACCTTCTTAGCCAATTCCACATATTCAGAAGCTGTTGCTCCCTTATTTATTTCACGCAAAACTTCGTCATCTCCACTTTCCACACCTAAATAGAGTATTCCCAATTTCTTTTGCTTAAGTTCAATTAAATCATCGAGGCTCTTTTTTCTTAGACTCTTAGCATTTGCGTATGTTCCTATCCTCTCAAGCCAGGGAAGGTGTTTATTTATGGTATCAATCAAAGGCACCAGTTTTCTTTGTGGGATTATAAGTGCATCTCCATCCATTAAAAAGAGCCTGTTTTGATTTTTCATATACTTGGAAGCAAATAAAATATCGCTATATACAATATCCCATTCCTTTATCCTGAATCTTTTTTGTTTATATGTACCGCAAAAAGTACATTTATTGTGGGAACAACCCACGGTTACCTGGAGCAATATACTAAAGGCCTCACTGGGTGGTCTTATACAAAATCCTTCATAATGCATGCCTTCACTTACATCTATCTCCATAAACATTCTCCTTTAGCCCCTAAATTTCACTTTCTTGACCTATTATAATGAATGATATATTCCTATATCATTAGCTCGTTAGATTTTTTGGTACATGTACTCAAAACAAAAATCAATAACCTGGAGAAATAAAAATTATGGAGCTTCCTGAAATTTGTTCAAAAAAATTGGTAAGTGCTGAAGAAGCAATAAAAAAAATAAAAAATGGAAGTCGCGTATTTGTTGGGACAGGTTGCGGTGAACCCCAGCACCTTATAAGAAGGATGGTGGAAGAAGAAAGCCTGCAGGATATCATTGTTTACCAGATGCTTTCCTCTACCTTTGCAAGGTATGTAAATAATGAAAATTTTTTAAGACGGTTTTCCCTAAAACTATTTTTTATTAGTTTAGATATGCGCCAAGCTGCCTTTGAAGGAAAAATAGATTATATCCCTGCCTACTTATCTGAAATCCCAAATTTGTTTGATTCCAAGTCCATAGGACTGGATGTGGCTTTAGTTCAGGTGTCTCCCCCTGATCAATTTGGCTTTTGCAGTTTAGGGATATCTGTTGATATAACTTATTCTGGTTTGAAGAATGCAGATTTAGTTATTGCCCAAATAAACCCAAATATGCCAAGGACATGGGGAGATAGTTTAATACATATAGACGACATAGATTATTTTGTCTTCTATGAAGAGCCTCTGGTAGAAGCTATCCCTAGGAAAAAGAACAAAGAGATAATTGAGAGAATAGCATTCTATGTAAATCAGCTAATAGATGATGGCGCAACCCTTCAGGTAGGATTTGGCCACTTACCTGATGCTATTTTGCCTTATCTTATGAATAAAAAGGATCTGGGAATACATACCCAGGTCATAACTGACGGCTTTCTCCCTCTGTTTGAAAACAAGGTTATAACCAACAGAAAAAAGTCATACCTTCCAGACAGGGCTGTGGCGTCTCTATGCATGGGATCAGAAAAATTATATAATTTTGTAAACAACAACCCTATGTTTTATTTTAAATCGTCTGATTTTGTAAATGATCCCAATATAATAGCAAAAAATGACCACTTTATTTCTCTTAGTTCAGCACTGGAAGTAGATCTAACTGGTCAAATCTGTACAGATTCAAAGGGATATTTGTTTTATAGTGGAATTGGTGACCAAGTTGATTTTATCAGGGGCTCTAAAATGTCAAAAAATGGATTTTCAATAATAGCTCTTCCTTCAACGGCCCAGGGTGGAAAAGTCTCCAGAATTGTGCCACACTTAAGTGAAGGTGCTGGTGTTGCAACAACCAGGGCAGACGTAGATATTGTTGTAACTGAGTATGGGATAGCTGAACTTTATGGAAAATCTATATATCAGAGGGTAATGGAACTTGCTCAGATTGCCCATCCAAAATTTAGGGAAGAGTTGATTAATGAAGCCAAGAAAAAACACTATATCTTTCCTGACCAACTTCCTCCCAAAAAGGAGGACCTTATATTCATTGAAAAGTACAAATACAACTATACACTTCCCAACGGAAGAAACATTGAATTTAGGCCACTCCTTCCATCAGATGAATTTGCTTCGAGAAACTTTTTTTATTCTCTAAAAGAAACCACTGTATATTACAGGTTTTTCCAGAAAAAAAAGGTCTTTTCAAGACAGATGTTACAAAATGAATGGGCAAGGGTAGACTATCGAAAAAATATGACTATGGTGGGACTGCTGCAAGTGGGAAGAAAAAAAGAAATAGTTGCAATTGGTTCATATGCCAGCTCTGACATCAGCAACGACTATGCAGAAGTAGCCTTTGTAGTAAAAGATGATCTTCAAAATATGGGTATTGGCTCCTTTCTATTAAAGATTCTTGAAAAAATTGCCAAAGAAAACGGATACAAAGGATTTATTGCAACTGTCCTTATCGACAATACAAAAATGATCCATGTGTTTAAAAAAAGATATCCAAATGCTAGATTAAAACGTGGATATGGGGGAGAAGTGGAGATTTATATGGATTTTCCTGAAGATTAAAAATTTTTTTCCCCTAAATTTTATCCCTCCTAGACCGATATAGTTAAAAAAAGAGTTAAAAAAGGAGGGATAAATCATGAAAATAAACACATCAACCTTATATTTTTCAAATAATTATAGCAAACTAACGTATAATCCCCTGCAACCAACACAAACTGACATCCCCAGTCAAAAAAATCCTCAAAAAAACAGTGAGTTAGTTTTATCCAAGAATCAAGACCCAGTATCTGTATCAAAATCAAACATGTCACAAAAAGATTTAAAAAATTTATCTTCTGATAAGTTAAAGATAATAGAATCATTAATTGAAGATTTTACTGGTAAAGATGTTGAGATTGTTGACATAGACAAATTTTATTTTTTGCATAAAGGTTATACATCATTAAAGGAAAATTTAACTTATACAGATAAATTTTCTCCACATAAAAACCAATTAAATACTAAATATAACAAACTTTATAAGGATATTGATAAGGTAAAAATGGATCTAGAATTGACTGTAAAAACTGATGAAGGTAAGGAATTAGATGTCAATATTGAATTAGATTTATCTCAAGAATTTATTCAAAATACCAATTTTGCAATGAAATCTAAAACTAAACCAGGAAAGAATATTGTAAATCTAATCAGTAGAGAAAATACAATATTTAAATATAATTTTCATTTTGAAATAGATATAATGCCTAGCAGCAATCAACAATTAGAACATGATGCATTAGGAAAATCGCAAATTCCAGGGAGAAAATTTCAAGAAATAAATCCATTAGAGACTATAGCAGTAAATGAAAATTCAAAAACAATTCAAAATAATGACCTCTTGGGACAAAATAAACTAAAACATGCAACTGATAGTGAACAAGACAACCTCAAAGAAAAAATTCAACAACAAGATATAACTTCCATATTTAATTTCTTCAATATATGGTCAAAAGATAATGAGAAAAAATTTCTGTTTGCCATTGGACTAATAACACAAGAAAAAATATATCTCTCGCCCATACATAACGATAAAATCAAAAATATTCCAAACAGTGGAGGAAAAAATTATGATTCCAAATAATTAAACCAAACTATTCAAATATCTTTGCAGGGCATCTTTAGCCATATTTAATTCCTCTATCAATTTTTCAAATTTTTCTCGCAAATCCTGAATGTTTCTTGTCTTATTCCTGGTTAAATCTTGAAGTTCAGAGGCTAGATGGGAAACCCTGTATGCGCCTACAGTGGCTGAAGATGACTTTAGAGAATGAACCAGATTGTTAAATTTTTGTATATCACCATCTTGGTATGCAGTTTGAAGATCACTAATCAACTGAGGTACTTTACTAATAAACATACCTACTATTTTTTTTACCACCTTCTCTCCACCTACTTTTCTTAATTCCTCCAGGGGTGGATCATTTAATATTGAATGAAAATCCTCTGTATCTTGATAAGTTCCAGATAGATCTTTTAATTCAAGGCTTTTTCCACGAAGGAATTTAAACATTATTTTCTGTATGTCTAGAGCATTAAAGGGTTTGCTTACATAATCATCCATACCAGCTAAAATACACTTTTCCCTATCTCCTTTTAAAGCATAAGCAGTTAACGCCACTATGGGTGTATATCTAGAGGGAAGTTTACCCTGCTTTTCAAATTTTCTTATTATCTTTGTTGCTTTAAATCCATCCATTTCTGGCATTTGACAATCCATAAAAACCAGATCCACTTTTTGTTCTTTCAAAATTTCTATGGCATCCTTACCATTATTTGCGGTGATTACCCTAACATTGAACATCTTAAGTAAATCAACTAGATATTCCAAATTTACTTCATTGTCCTCTACTACTAAAATCCGCTTATCAGATAAATCTATTTTTTTAGCATATTCATCTTGCTCACCCTTTTTATCCTTTGACGTGAGGGTTTTTATTAGCTTAATCGAGTCCTGAAATAAAATTGGTCTATTTAACATAAACTTAAATTGTTGCAGTTTCTCATCTACATTTTGTCCAAAACTGGAAATCAATACTATCCCTAATATTGAATGGGAATTTTCTAAAAAGGATAATTCATCTGTATACATCTTTGCAATATCTATATCTAAAACCAATACCCCTTTGCTATTGTCTATTGTATAGATATCCTCTTCTAGGATAATCTCATATTCTATGCCTAAATATCCTAGTATTCTCTTAAATGCTTTTAAATCTGTCTCAACGGGAGCCAGCAAATAAAAACAGAAACCGGTATATTTGTATTTATCCTTATATTCATCTATTCTATTTGATCTTTTGAAAGGCAAGGTTACCTTAAAAACAGTTCCTTTTCCAACAGTGCTCTTTAAAGAGATATCCCCTCCCATTAAATCTACTAAATTTTTTGTAATGGCCAGTCCCAATCCAGACCCCTGGAATTTTCTAGACCAACCTTCATCTATCTGTTTAAATGGTTCAAAAATAGTATCTTGTTTATTATCAGGTATCCCAATTCCTGTATCTTCAACCACAATCTCTATTAAATTAATATCTTTTTCTTTGGACTTTATCTTTAGCTCCACCAATACTCTTCCCTGGTTGGTAAATTTTATTGCATTTCCAACAAGATTTATGAGAATTTGTTTTACTCTGGCCTCATCTCCTATAACATACCTAGGGACTTCCTCTGAGATATTAAGATCTATATCAAGTCCTTTTTCTAGACTCTGGGGCAAAAACGTCTTAATGACATCTTCTGTACATGACCACAGATCAAAAACATCTGGATGAAAATCCATTTTATTTGCATCTATCTTTGAATAATCTAAAATATCGTTTATCAAGGCAAGTAGTGTATTACCTGACTTTTCTATGGTATTTAAATAATGCAATTGACGACTATCTAACTTAGTGTGTTTTAACAATTCTACCATTCCTATAATACCATTTAAAGGAGTCCGTATCTCATGGCTCATATTTGCAAGGAAAATTGTCTTTGCCTTTGCCGCCTCTTCTGCTTTTGTCTTGGCCTTTTTAAGCTCTTTCACTGTCTCATTTAAGGTTTTATTAATATTCAGCAACTCTTTAGTTCTTGCTTCCACCATTTCTTCTAGCCGTCCCCTATGTTCTTCTAATTCCATATCCCTTTTTTGAATCTGACTGATCATTTCATTAAACATATCAATAAGAGCACCTATTTCATCTTCCTGAGTCTTTTGTACCCTTAAGCTATAATCCTTACTTTTTGATATATAATGCATCTTATCATATAACTTATTTATTGGATCTGAAATAACTCCGTGTAATCTATTGGCCAAAAAATATCCCAATATTATACTTAAAACTGAAACAACTAAGAATACTGCCCAAATCACAAATAATTCTTTATAAATGGAATTAATTGATGTAGAAACAACTATATATCCAATTAATTCCTGCTGAAACACAATTGAATGATACACATTCAATTGATTATTAAAAATATCCTTAATAAATGATGTCTTTTTTACAATGCTTTCAATGGATTTGAACAATTTTTTATTGCTTTGATACTTTTTAGCTAATCTTTTTTTATTTATATAATATGTAAACAACCTAAAATCTTTATCTAAAATTGCAACAAATCTTAAATCATCAATAGATAAAAAACCTTTTAACAACTCATTGGCATACTCTTTGTCATTAAATAAAATCGCTCCAACACAATTATTTCCAACAACTGTTGTCAACAATTTTAAATTTTCTTTTTTTGTATAAATTGTAGAAACACTTACATAGATTGTTAAAATCACACTACTTAATATTACGCAAATACCTGTAATCAAAAATATTAGCCTAACAATTTTGTCTTTTATAGACAAATTTTTGAAATTAATGGCTTTAATCTCCATAACTAATCCTATCTTATCACTTCTCTTGCTAGTTGTAATAACCTTGCATTTATCTTTATTTTTGCCTTTTTAGCGGAAATTAAATTAATTTTAAATCTAATTTTATTATTTTGTGTAAACAACTCTATTATCCCGCCATATTGGACAAAATCTTTTGAATCACTTATAGTCAATAAATTTATATTTTTATTTCTTATAAAATCTAATTTTTTGTTACTTTTTACAAAATTTCGATGCAAAAACAAAACATCACAACTATAAACTTTATTTTTAATATTTTTTTTAATGAATTCGACTTTTATTATTTTAGATCCTATTTTTTTACCATCTAACTTTTGAAAGGAATCCTGGACATATTCAGGGCAACATACACACAAATTAATATAATCTTTTTGCTCTTTTCCATTTTTCAATTTTATAAATTTCAAAAAATTATACACAAATGCAGCCTTTACATCATATTCTGAAACATTATGTATCTCCCACGAAAAACCACATGTATCTACAAGAAATGTCCAGATACAGAAAACACTAATTGTGATTTTAACAAAGTTTTTCATAAAATTAAAAATTATATTCCATTTTTATATAATATTTTCTAGGTATTTCTGTTCTATAGAGATCTAAGAAGTGTGGAATAAATTCTGGATGTTTTGGATCAAACAGGTTTTCAACTGCACATTTTAATCGTAAACTTTGATTCACTTTCCAATTTAGGGCCATATTCATAGAAAAATATGGGTCTATATTTATTGATTTTAGTCCACTTACATATCTAAAAAACATATTCATGGATAAATTTTTTGTTATGTCTAAATAGCTGCTTAATGTAATAGTGCTTTCGGGAGTTTCATGCTCTAGCCTTTCGCCTATCATGAGTTTATTTGGAGTATTACTATGCAAAAAAATCTTTTTATATGAATACCCAAGAAGAATGGTGAGTTTTTCATCAACCCTAGACTTCACTTCCATTTCAGTTCCATAACTCTCTCCATCTAAATAATTTCCCACAGCCCCCACTAACGAATAGGGTGGATTTGGAAGAGAAATATCAGGAATATCTCTGTAAGTGTTTGCAAAAACACTAACATCAAATGACAAATTTTTATTTATAGTAGTCCTGTAACCCATCTCATAGGAAGTAATCTTTTCTAATCCCACATGCTCATTGCCTAACAATGTCAAAACCACTGGAAATCCCTGTCTGCTCATAATGTTTCGAATAACTATATATCTTTCTCCCATGGAGGGGGTCCTAATAGACCTTGATACAGCCGCCCATAATGTATTACTTTTATTTATTTTATAAAGTAGTCTTAGCGTTGGTAAAAACTTTGCAGACACCAATTTATGCTTCTCAAGCTTTCCCCCCATCAAGAAAAACAACTTATCTTCAATAAGTGAAATATTGTCCTGAAAAAAGAGTGACCCAATATAACTATTTTTTGAACTGGGATTAAAATCAAAGTTAAAAGGACCATTAAATTCTGTACGTATAAATCTTCCCCCTATTCCCATCAAAATATCGTGTCTCTCAAGTTCATGTTCGTACCGAAGTTCGCCATCAACGGTTAACACCTCCCAGTTGGATATTGGATCATCATAAGTTGTTCTATCGATATAACTGCTATATATGACTTTATCCTTTCCCATTGCATGTTCATATCTAGTATTTATATTAAAGCCGCTTTCTCTGGAGTCGTCTTCAAAAGAGTGATAATAGGGATATGCTAGGTTTTCATAAGAAATTAGATGGCCAGTATGCTTATCAAATATATCGCCTGAAATCATGATTGAATCTGTAATTGCAGGAACAAAATCTATTCTGAATCCTCCTCTAAAATCCCGCCAGTCGTCAGGACTGTGCCCACCATCCTTTTGGTACGTGTGTCCAATTTCTCTGGACTTTAAATACACCCTATAAGTAAAATTTTCTTTTAATTTTCCACCATACCTAAGAGAGGAAATCTCTTTATAGTAATTTCCAACAAGCACTGATCCATACAGTCCTTGAGTATCTTGGCTATTTTTTGTAACAATATTTATAACTCCATTAACAGCATTTGCCCCCCATATACTGGCACCAGGGCCACGGACAATCTCTATTCTCTCCACATCTTCCAAGATTAGGTCCTGTTTATCCCAACAGACCCCTGAAAATAAAGGGTAATAGACAGATCTTCCGTCTATCAATACCAGAAGTTTATTGGAGTATTCGTCATTAAATCCTCTAATAGTTATTGCCCAGAGATGGGAATTTATCTGAGCCACATCAACTCCTGGCACCATCCTGAGCAGCTCTGGTACAGAAGTAGCACCAGATCTCTTTATGTCTTCCTTGGTTATCACATAGATGGATGCAGGTACATCTTTAACCTTTTTCTCCTCTTTTAATACCGTGGTTATTTCCAAATTCATTAATTCTTCAATAGACAGACCTGTTAAATCAACTCCATTTGCCAAGAGAATTTCTGGACCAATAAAAAATAATAACAGTAAAAATATCAACGAGTTCTTCATGGAAGGACCCCTTTTAAAACTGACAATTGACTCTCCTTCAAAAAAAAACAACAAATCTATTAAATCAAAAAACTATTGGCCACCTTAAACATATCCTCATAAGGGACATTATTCCTGAGGCAAATAGCCATTTCTATGGACATGTTCATCTTTTGTTCTGTTTCATATAAAATTTCTCTTTGTTGAAGATTCAATCGATATTTTATAAATTCAGAGTCAAAACCATCAAGTATCAAATTAAGCCCTTCTTTAAAAAAAAGAGACCGCACATCTTTGGAATATTCCACAGAAAAGTCCACTCCTTTTCTCCTGCTGAGCATTGAATAAAATAACAAATTTTTTATTAATATTTCCGGGTGAAGTCCATGGTAAATCTCAACAAACGGCTTTCTCCCCTCCTCTACACTGGCTACCAGTGCTTGTGCCTCTTTAAAGAGCTTTACATCAGATGTTGGGGGAAGTGGAAATTTTGACATTATTCTAATTATAACCTGCTGAGGATTCTCTTTTACTGATATGCCTAGAAGGCCAATACTCATTATGACAAATTTTCTCTGAAACTCCTTTAAATAAGTATTCATCTTAAATTTTGCATACCTTCTAATTAAATCGTCATTAAACGAGGATAAAATAAGTTCTAAAATGTATTTTATAAAGGGTTCTGAGGTATAACTGGCCTCATTTGAAACTATTTTTTTCCAATTTTTTCCACTAACCTTTTGTAAAGATAGCCAATATGCAGCTACCGCCTCCAGGGGTATCTCAACAATATCTAAATCCTTTCCCCCAAAAGAGCTATCTTGTCTTTCCAGGACATCTTTGTTCTTTTTAGAAAAAAACATAACTGCATATCCCAATTATTAACTAAAAATGAATAAGTTAACAGTTATCCATTTTATAAGCTAACTTATCAAAATTCCATATAATTGTTAAAAAGTCCATTCCAACAAAATCGTACCGAATCTCTCATTATCAGCTCCTTTGTAAGTACTGCCCACATCCACATCATCTGTGGTCACCAGGGCATAAAATCTAAGGGCAAACCTTCCCTTCACAAGATGAATCCCTCCAAAAAATTGGGCAACAAAATCCTTTTTATCAACACTATGGCTATCCCTTATTGTGTTACCATCAAAAAGTAGATTTCTCGCAAAACCAGTGGTACTAATTCCTAAAGTGATGTAAAATGACCACTTATCCTTATTTCTTGGAACTTCGGCGTTATAGTTTAAATTAAAACCAACAGGATATGGATTGTATGTAAAGCCACCAGGTAGATTATATCCAAACCTAAAATCTGTCACTAAACTTGCCTCAGTAAAAAGGTTACCAACACCAGCATGAGATCCTACATCTAAATCCATTGATACCCTATGATTACATCCATATTTAAATAATTTTCTCTTGACCATGAAATTTAAATTTAAAATAGGTTCTGTATGAAGTTGATGCGTCCATCCTTTGGGATCTTTTCTATGCACAAATTTTTGAGTCTGCTCCCCTAGAGACAGGGGCCCAACTACACCAACCACCAATTGCAGCCCATTAAATTTTTGAGAATTATAGGAATAAAAATTAATACTTCCCACCAAAAGACCTGCATAAGGGACGTCATCTTCTATTAGATCAGATCTATCTAAATCATCGGGTGTTTGGATAAGTTGTCCCACACTAAAAGTGATTCTATGGTATAAATCCTTTGCCCCCCCCAAATACTCATCTATATTTTCCAATTTAGAACCCCATTTGCCAAACTCCTCCCAGGATCTGGCTATGTTAGAATGAAACAACATAGCCCAACTACTAGAAATTTTATTATCCTCTTTAAAAAAGGCATCATTTAAAAACTCAAAGCCCAAAGTCCTATTTGTTATACAATAAGCTTTTAAAGCAAATAATAACAAACAGATAACACACAATAACACACTTTTGAGTCTCATTTACCTCTCCCTTTTTCATTATTTTATTATTATTAAAATCTTTACTAATATTATAATTAACAAATAACATAGTGTATTAGCAATAAAAAAATTCCCTTGACACCTATAAAGGAATCCATTAAAAATTGTCGACACTTTTTAAAAATTAACAACTAGCTTTAATTATTATGTTTTCTCGTCATACTTACAAAGACAAAGTAAAAAATTATATAATTGACCTTATACTCGCCCAGAAAATATCCCCTGGGGCTCAAGTCAAAGAAAAAGAAGTAGCAGAAACACTAAAAATTAGCAGGGCACCTGTTAGAGAGGCCCTAAGAGAACTTATTGCTGAAAAAATCTTAGAATATAAACCATACAAAGGGACTTTTCTAAAGAACACAAGTCCAAAAGAAGCCCTTGATATTTATATTACCCGTGGCCTTTTAGAAGGTTATGCAGTAGTAGACGCCCTGGAACACAACTTAAAAAAAATCAGAAAATTGTCCAATATTGTGACAAAAATGTACAAGGCTGCGTTAAAAAAAGATCACAAAAAATTAATTGAATGGGGAAATCAATTTCACAATCTGTTAATTGATGGATGCAGTAACAAATTGTTACTTTATGAGACAAAAAGACTTGGACTTATATGTCATATCCTGTTCTTTAATTATTGGCCAAGAATTTATTCTCCAGAGCAAATAAAAACAAGGCATAATAATATCTTGCATATATTAAAAAAAAGGGACAAGATACAGCTAGAACATATTATAAGGGAACATTATTTTGAAACAGGGGGAAAAATATCTAACCTCATAAAGGCAGGGTAAGGTATGGATAAGGTTATTTTTTCAAATTTTGAATATGATCCCAATAAATATTACTTTTTATATGTGGGCGAGTTAAAGACGTATGGAGTCAATCTATTTTTCAAGGACGCTTTAAAAAAAATTTTGCCAGATAAAGATATAGATTTCGTAGCAATAGTACCAGATGTATTTGAACAATATGACTATGATAACGTTATAGTAATAAATCCTGTTGCTGAAAAATATTCATGTAGATCTAATAACAAAAAAAGGATAAGCTGCAGGATTACAGCAATGGAATTTTATACTGCAGTATCTTATACTAAATTTGTACAAAAGTTAATTGAAAGAATCTTAGCCAATCAAGATGAAATTTATGTTTATATGTATGAGAGTTCTCCTTATCTAAAAATTTTAGAATATCCAAAAGTCAAACTTATAGGTCCTGATCCTTATCTTGTACAAAAGTTTAACAATAAGCCATTCCAATATAATTCTTTAAAAGGGCTAATTCCCATTGCAGATTTTAGAATTTGTAATGGATTTAATGAATTAATAGAGCAGGTAAAAATACTTAGAAAAGAATGGGATGAAGGCATTTTTGTCTCCAATGAATACAGTGCAGGGGGGTCCAATAGCATTATTGCCTATAATCATAGAGAGGTTGAGAAGTTTTTTAAAGGAGTTGATACCACCTATCTTATCTCAAGATACATACCCCATTCATATGATCCTACTGTACTGGGTGTAGTAGCCAATGAAAAAGATGTGTATATTGCTGGGGTTGCAGATCAACAAATTGTTGATGGCAATAAATTTACAGGTTCTATATACCCTTCTCAACTTCCAAATGAAGTTATAACCAAATTGAGAGAATACACGAGAGAAATTGGAAAATTCTTAGGATCCCAAGGTTATAGGGGTATATTTGGATGCGACTTCATAGTAGATGACGACTTCAATATATACTTCGTGGAAATAAATGCTAGAAAACAGGGAACAACTATTGAATTTTGTTGTACCCTGGAAAACTGTATTGGAGAAGGATACCCAAATCTTCCAGAATTAGAGCTCTATAGTGTTCTTTTCAGTAAATTTCCAGAAAACACAGTTGAACCAGAAAAATGTGACAAAATTTTTTGGGGAACATACAACTTTAAGGTGCCCTCTAACACAATAACTGAAGGATATATTCCTCAATTTAGAAACGAAAGGGAGGTGTTCAAAAAGGTTGCGAAAGGTAAACTAAAAAAAGACTTCATGGTCCTAGAACATATAGGAAATGACTTTATTATTACTACAGGGACCTTTCTTGCAAGAGTAGTCTCTGTAGCAAATAATAGAAATGATATGTTAGATGGGATCAAATTTGGGAAAAAATTAATTGAGAACACAATATTTTTATGATAGGAGGCCATGCTATGGAATATCATGATTCATATACAAAAGAGCTTTTTGATATCTTATTTAAGGGAGAAAAAAAAGAGTTACCCAGAACTGTTGTTGAGGAGATAAAGGATTTATATAACACAGCTGTATCAAAAGAACTCTTATCTCCCATTGTGGAATTATTTAAAAAACTTCTAAGCTTTGCACAAAAAGACAATATATCACCTTTGTCCTTTGGCCTGTCAAAAGACGATTTAAATGCACTTGCAAAAAAACATGAACAAATAGATGAGCACCATGTAACTGTAGGTGGGAGGGTTCTACGGGCACTAAAAATAGTAGATGAGGCAAATGAAAGAATTAAATTTTACATGGAAAACAAAGACAGAGTTGCCCCAAGTGGTATTGAACTATGGGATCAGATATTGGAAAACAAGGAGCGTATAAAAAAGGCATTAAATATCTCTGAAGAAGAATTTAATACATATCAAGGACAAATCAAAAATGCGATTCAAGATGTGGAGACCTTGTCCAGGGTTTTAAAGCTGCCTGAAAAGGCCTTTTCTGACATCTTAAGGGTAACAAAAAAATATAGGATGAGGCTCACCCCTTATTATGCTTCCCTTATCATGCCAAACAAATTAGATGATCCAGTGCTTATCCAGTGTGTCCCCACTGGAGAGATGGTTGATAATGTGGGCATTGAGATTCCCCCCGTGGCAGCAGATCATTCCCCTGCAAGGTTAATTGATCAATTTTATCCCAGGGTACTTACCATTAAATCAACCAATATGTGCGCCATGTATTGCACGCACTGCCTCAGAATAGCCCACATAGGAAAAAAGGACAGGATTTATAAAAAAGAGGCCTATGAAGAAGCAATTGACTATATCAGAAAAAATGAAAACATAAGAGACGTATTAATAACTGGCGGTGATGCATTTATCTTGCCCAATAAATTGATAAAGTGGATTTTGGAGGAGTTAGATAAAATTGATCACGTAAAAATGAAGAGGCTTGGTACTAGAATTCCTGTGACCACCCCCCAGAGGATAGACAATGAGCTACTAGACATACTTGAAGAGAGTAATGACAAAAAACCAGTTCGAGTGGTTACTCAAATAAACACTCCCCAAGAGATCACTCCAGTTTCCAAAAAGGCCTTTAAAAATATCTCCAAAAGGGTAATGGCTGTCTTAAATCAGGCAGTTCTTTTAAAAGGAGTTAATGATTCAAAAGAAAAAATGTGGAAGCTTTGTGAAGTAATTCAAGAAGCCTATGTAAGACCATATTATATTTTTAATTGCAGTTTTAGAAATCCACAATTTGCCCATTTGAGGGTTCCCATAGAAGTTGGGCAGGATATTGTAGAGGGAATGTATGGTAATATCTCTGGAGATGCCATACCAAGATATATTGCAACTGCTGGAGGTAAAGTACCACTACATAGATCAAATATTGTTGGTAGAGATAATGGGAATATAATCCTTAAAAAGCCGTGGAGTGGAGAGGAGGTAAAATATCCAGATGCAGATGAAAAAGAATACAAAAACAGGGAATTTTCCTTTTTCAAGTATAAAGAGTAATTTTTTGCATTTTTTTTCAAAAAATGAAAGAAACTTAATTTCTTTTTTAAAAGAACTTACAGAAATAAATACCTATTCCTACAACCTAGATGGAATAAATAAGTGTATTGATGTATTCACAAAAAAGGTGCCAAAAACATTAAAAATTAAAAAAATAGATAGAAATTTGGTGATATCAAACTCAACTGAAAACTACATCCTCTTAATGGGTCATATTGACACTGTGTTTCCAGAAGATCTTGGATTTAACAAATTTTGCGAAAACAGTGAAAAAATCTTTGGACCTGGAGTTTTTGACATGAAAGGAGGGCTCGTAGTAGCCCTCTTTTCTTTGATGTTTTTAGATTCTTTAAATCTACTCAAAGAACTTCCTATTGTGTTTTTAATAAATTCAGATGAAGAAATAGGCTCAATTCATTCAAAGGATCTAATTAAGTCATATGCCAAAAAGGCCAAATGTGCTTTTGTATTTGAGGGAGCTGGAGAAAATGATGAGGTTGTAGTGGGAAGAAAGGGGAAAATAGGCATAAAAATTAGGACTAAGGGACAGGCATCCCATGCAGCTTATAAAATTACCAACAAACCATCTGCTATACTTGAAATGGCCCATAAGATAATAGAAATAGAAGCTTTAAATAACGAAAAAAATGGAATTTCAGCTAATGCTGGCAAAATTGAGGGAGGGATTGGCCCAAATACTGTTCCTGACTCATGCACATTGATAGCAGATTTTAGATTTTCAAAACAACATCATGAAAATAAGTTAATGGAAGAGATAAAAAAAATATGTATAAATAATAAAATCACAGGGGTAAGTTCAGATTTTAATGTCACATCTAAAAGACCTTGTATGGAGCCTGAGCTAAATATGCCTTTATATGAACTGGTCGAAGAAGCTGGCAATTATGCTGGAATTAATGTGGAATCTCAAATAAGACCTGGAGTCTCTGACGCCAATTTTATTTCCAATTGCAAAATTCCAGTAATCGATGGAATGGGACCCAAGGGTGGGCATGACCACTCTACAGAAGAATTCGTGATTAAATCATCAATACCTGAAAGAATTCTTTTGACCAGTTTGTCAATTTTAAAAATAGCTGATTCTTTACTTTGATATCCTCCTTTACTTTGACAAAGAATAATTGTGCTGGACAAAGATAGCTGTATTCCACACATCATCTCAAGATTAAAGAAATTACAGATTGGGGAGAAGTTGGAACTGACTCCCTATAAAAGAAATAGGTGTGTGTTGTTTGAAAAAATAGCAGAAGACCAATTTTTAGTTAAAGAGGATGGTTTTTATAGAGATGAAAATCGTGTATCCTGGAATCAAATAACAAAGACCCTAAAAAAAATTTTAAAAAAGGAATTCCCACGAAGTCACAAAATAAGGGTCTATTTCCTGTCCAGAGACGAACACAAAAAGTCCCTTAAAAAATTATAATACCT
This sequence comes from Desulfothermus sp., assembly GCF_053993635.1. Taxonomy (NCBI): domain Bacteria; kingdom Pseudomonadati; phylum Thermodesulfobacteriota; class Desulfovibrionia; order Desulfovibrionales; family Desulfothermaceae; genus Desulfothermus; species Desulfothermus sp. The sequence goes on from NZ_JBMYBT010000069.1 coordinate 43,948, forward strand.
GTCAAAAAAATTTTAATAAAATCTTTTTAATCAATAAACACTGTTTTATTGATAGTTGACAATTACCCCATATTGCATTTATTATCGTTACCACTAGTTCTAGTAGCTAAGGTAGGGGTTAATTGGTTTAATTATTTAATTAAAATCTGTAGGAGGAGGACTCATGAAGAAAATTTTATCAATTATTTTAGCATTATGCGTCACTTTGATCTGGACGCCAATGGGGTTTAGTAGAACCAAGTTTGTAACAATTGGTACTGGTGGAGTTACAGGGGTATATTACCCAACAGGTGGCGCTATTAGTAGGATAGTAAACAAAAAGTCCAAACAATATCATTTAAAAGTCACTGTTGAATCCACTGCTGGATCTGTGTACAACATCAATGCAGTGTTATCAGGTGACTTGGAATTTGGTATAGCCCAATCTGATAGGCAGTATCAGGCCTGGTATGGCCTTGCTGAATGGAAAAATAAAGGACCACAGAAAAACTTAAGATCAGTATTTTCCATACATCCAGAATCAATTACACTAGTTGCAAGGGCTGATGCAGGAATTAATTCCCCTGCAGATCTAAAAGGAAAAAGAGTAAATCTAGGAAATCCTGGTTCAGGACAGTTGCAAAATTCAAGGGATGTGTTAGCTGCTTTTGGCCTGGATGAAAAAAAAGACATCAAGGCTGAATATGCCAAGGCAGTTGAGGCTCCATCACTTCTACAGGATGAAAGGATTGATGCTTTCTTTTACACTGTTGGACATCCAAACGGCAACATCAAAGAAGCAACTGCAGGAAGAATTAAGGTAAAGATAGTCCCAATTACTGGAGCGCCTGTTGAAAAACTCCTGAAAAAATATCCATATTATGCAAAATCAATTATCCCACATAAATTTTATCCCGATGCTGTAAATGAAAGTGATGTACCCACCATTGGAGTAAAGGCTACCTTTGTAACATCTAAGAAGATCAGTCCTAAAATTGTATATGCAATTACTAAGGAAGTATTTGAAAATTTTGATCAATTCAAAAAACTACATCCTGCCTATGCTGTTTTAACCAAAGAAAATATGTTGCAAGGACTTACTGCTCCTATCCACAGGGGAGCACTTAAATATTACAAAGAATCTGGGTTAATAAAATACCTAAAACCAGAATTAATCCCTGAAAAATACAAAAAGAAATATTTAAAATACCTAAAATAGAAAAAACTCAAATCAAAGGGGAGAGGCTAACAACACGCAGAAACGTAAAAATTTGAACGTTTCTGCGTGTTAAGTTTTATATATATTTAGGCTATTATTTATCATCTCTCCTTTATCAATTAACAAGAGGATGTTATGGTTGATAGAGTAGAAAAAGCTAAAGAGATCCTAAAAGAAGAGACTGGTGAACTCAGGCAATTTAGACCCTTTGAAAAATATTTGTTTAACACAATAGCAATATGTTGGGCCATTTTTCAGCTCTCCCTTGCAAGTTTTCTTATTATGAACAGCACCTATGTTAGGGCCATCCACCTTGCTTTTGCAATATCTCTGGTTTTTCTGACCATTCCCCTATTTAAAAAGCCTAAAAAAAGGCTAAAATTTTTGAGTGTAACAGATAAAATCCCGTTAATTGACTATATATTTGCAATAGCAGGTGCACTTTCAGCTCTGTACATAGTTTTAGACTACAATGGACTTGCCATGAGAGCAGGGGCTCCTTTAACACGAGACATTGTAATTGGCTTACTAACGGTTATTTTGCTCCTTGAGGCTACACGAAGATCAATAGGTCCTGCCCTATCGATTATAGCAATAATTTTTTCTTTGTACGCATTTTTTGGCCCATACATGCCAGATGTACTTGCCTATAAAGGTGTCAACTTATCCAAATATGTAAGTCAAATCTCCTTATCCACTGAGGGAATTTATGGAATTCCCCTAGGGGTTTCTGCAACCATTGTTTATTTATTTGTGCTTCTTGGGTCTATGCTGGAAAAGGCTGGCGCAGGCAAATTTTTTATTGACCTTGCCATCTCACTTCTTGGAAAATTTAAAGGAGGCCCGGCCAAGGCAGCCATTGTATCAAGTGCATTAACTGGACTTGTCTCTGGATCTAGTATAGCCAATATTGTTACCACTGGTACTTTCACAATTCCTCTGATGAAGAGTGTGGGATATCCACCAACCAAGGCTGCTGCAACAGAAGTGGCGGCAAGTACAGATGGACAGCTTATGCCACCTGTTATGGGTGCTGCAGCCTTCATTATTGCGGAATATGTAAATGTTCCGTATATTGAAGTAATAAAGGCAGCAGCAATTCCTGCCTTTGTATCATATTTTGCCCTATTTTTTGTAACACACTTAGAGGCAAGTAAACTTGGGATGAAAGGACTTCCCCCTGAAAAAATTCCCAGCTTCTCAGAAACATTAAAAAATGGAATCCACTATTTAATTCCTATTGGGCTGTTAGTATATGAACTAGTGGTCCTGAGACATTCACCAGAATTGGCTGCCTTTAGATCCATTTTGGTATTGGCAGGTATTATCCTGGTTCAAGAAACAATTAAAGTAAAAAAAATGGATAATTCTCAAAACATCTTTATTACTGGAATAAAAAATAGCTTAAAATTAATAGGTGATGGGTTTGTTGGTGGATCCAGAAATATGATTTCTGTGGCCCTTGCATGCGCATCTGCTGGTATCATAGTTGGACTAGTAAATACAGGTATAGGAAGCATGATAACCGAGATTGTTGAACAACTTGCCCAGGGTAATATTTTTCTTTTGCTCCTTATAACTGCCATTGCATCCCTATTACTGGGAATGGGACTCCCAACAACTGCCACCTATATTGTTATGGCCTCCTTGACTGCTCCAGTTATAGTAGAGGTTGGGAGTAGATATGGATATTTTATCCCTTTAATGGCAGCCCATCTTTTTTGCTTCTATTTTGGAATCCTAGCAGATGACACACCTCCTGTTGGTCTTGCATCTTACGCAGCAGCAGCCCTTGCAGATTCAGAGCCTATTCCAACTGGTTTACAGGGATTTTTATATGACATGCGAACTGCTGTAATTCCTTTTATGTTTGTGTTCAATCCAGACCTTATACTCCATCACATAAATAGCTGGAGCTTGGGAATTTTAATATTTATCATGGCAGTATTTGCATCCTTTGCCTTTACCAGTGTACTTCAAGGCTGGCTTTTAACCAAAAATAAATGGTATGAAATACCATTTCTCTTAGCAGCATCTCTTATATTATTTAATCCATCAATAGGAATTCAACTTTTACATCTACCCGCAAAGCTAAAATATATGATGTATATTCCAGGCCTAGCCCTATTTGGATTTGTAATGTTACTTCAAAAAATAAGGATGAAGACAGAGATGTCATACGCAGCTTAGCGTAACTTTTAACATCTTCCAAAAACTTGAGCTAAAAAATTGGCAGGTAAAAGTATGGGGATAAACGCATAAATATTTATGCGTTTATCCCCGTTTTTATTGTTAAAATTTTTGTATAACTAAAAATCCAGTTACTTGTGTGTATTCTTTGGTCTTCTCGTTATAAGAACACTTACTGGGGAGCGCCTTGCAACTTTTTCAACAGTACTTCCATAAAAAAATTTCTTTATGCTGGTCCTACCATGGGAACCCATGACCACCAAATCGTATATACCCTTTTCTATTTCTAAAAGGCCTTCTACATAGGGGATTCCCCTTCTAATAACTTTTCTGACCTCTATTTCTTTTAAAACTGGAATCCTTTCTTTTAATCCTTCAAACTGTTCATTTATTTCATTATCTATCTGTTCTATCACCTTTTTCAAATAATCCTGTCCTCCATAAAGAGACAATTGGCTCTCATCATGGGCAACGTGGAGGATTGTTAGCTTACATCCAGACATCTTTGCTAAACTTCCAGCAATATTTACTGCATATAGGGAATCTTCACTAAAATCAGTCATGACCAAAATATGGTTGTAAAAGGTGTTCTCCATTTACACTACCTCCTAAATACAAATTCTTCTCTAGGTTAATCCCAATTCAATTAATCTTTTAATCAATGACTTAAAGTCAATACCTACAGCAGCAGCTTCTTGGGGAAGCAGACTGGTCTCAGTCATACCAGGCAGGGTATTTACTTCCAGTACATAGATCTCATCACCTCGCACAATAAAATCTGTTCTACTGTACCCAGAAAGTCCTAATATGTTATGACATTTAAAGGCCAATTCCATAATTCTCTCAGTCAAATCCCCAGATATAGGTGCAGGGCATATCTCCTTAGCAGCTCCTTTGGTATATTTACTGTAATAATCAAAAAAATGAGATTGTAAACCGGGCTCAATCAATACTGGAGGAAGAGGACTATCCCCTAAAACACCGCAAGTAATCTCCGTGCCGTCTATTCTTTCCTCAATTAAAACCCCTTCCCTTTGCTCCAAAATCCTTTTCATGGTCTTATTTAGGCTATCCATGTCTTCAACCATCTCTATATCAACACTAGATCCCCCTGTATTTGGCTTTACTACCAAAGGAAAATCCAATTTTGGCGTCCAATCATCTCCTGGCATAATGGGAACAAACTCCCACTTTGGGGTATTTATTTCATTTTCTTCAAAAATTATCTTACTACACACCTTATTTAAGGCAATCATTGATGGTCCAGGACCTGAGCCCTGATATGGACAACCAAACCTTTCCAACATGGCCTGAACCAGGCCATCTTCTCCTGGTGATCCATGCAAATTTATAAAAGCAAAGTCAACTTCTTTTGCCATTTTGGGCAACTTCTCAAGATCCTTTGCCAAATCAAAAAAAATCACTTCATGTCCAAGGTCTTGAAGGGCTTTTTGTATAAAATTTGCTCCATTTAAGGATACCTCTCTTTCAGCTGACCATCCCCCTGCTATTAATAATATACGCATCTAAATCTCCCCCTATAATTTTAGTTAATGTTTCCTCTATCTCTCTTGCTTGTTTAAACGAATACAATATCCGCTGCATCCTTTCATAGGTTTTACCATACCTTTCAAGTATATAACTTTGCCTTTCTTCTAAACTAACAATCATGTCGTGGTTTACCCTTTTGTCAGAATACACTATAATCAAAGGTAGCCAATATTTTTTTAAATCAATTGGGCCAGGCCAAAATACATGGTGCATAATTCCATGGGATATTGCGTAATTTTTGGTCCTATCTAACATCCACACAGCTCCAAGTTGAGAATGATAGCCCCCGTTTTTTATGGTATAAGTCTTTGCTATATCGTGAAGTAAGCCTGTCACATATGCAAGGTTCTCATCTACCAAAAAACCCTTTTCTTTTAATTTTACAGAAATATTCAGGGCTATTTTAGCCACCATCCTGCTGTGATCCCTTATGTGATCCATCATTCCATATTCATCCCAAAGCCTGTAACATTCTTTTTCACTTGGAATATAGCCGTAACTTAATATCTTGAAAGGAATAAAAATCTTCTCAAAGTTTTTATACATATCTTATTACCTACTAAGTGATTTTGTTAATTACTTATTTTAAGAAAAAATTTAAAAAAAAATCAACTTGAAAAAATAAATTCTTCTGTATAATGTCTCAAACAGTTTTGATATCACATCATAATAGAGGAGGCCGACCATGCCCATTTACGAATATAGATGTTTAAATTGTTTAAGGGACTTTGAGCTTGTAATTTTACCTAAAGAAGTAATTACTCCAATTTGTCCAAAATGTGGCTCTAACAATGTAGAAAAAAAAATATCTGCTGCATCTATTAGGCCAAAGGGAATCCCAAAAGGAAAGGGCGGCTTCAAGGTACCCGAATGTATGAATAGGGAAAGAAAAAATTAGGTCTTGCAAAGATGGCCACTATTATTTAAAATAAAAAGAAATATCCTGGGCTTCCGATTGGGGTGCCCCTAATATTTAGGGGCTGAGATTACACCCATGGAACCTGATCCAGGTAATACTGGCGTAGGGAATCGGAAGGATGCCAGGGACCCACCCTGTCTCCAGCATCCTCTTATTTCCTACCGCGTCCATTTTTTAACTTTGGTTGGGACAAAATGTTCGTTAGCTTTATTTAACTATCAAAAAAGGAGAATTCACATGCCTATTGATGAAACTATTGTAACCGAGGCAATTGCTACTACTTTTTTTGAAAAATTCAAATCTTCACTTGATTTGGATGTGGCCATTGTTGGGGCTGGACCTTCTGGACTTACAGCTGCCTGGAAACTGGCAGAAAAAGGACTTAATGTTGCGATATTTGAAAGGAAATTATCCATTGGCGGAGGCATGTGGGGAGGTGGCGTAACCTGGAACATCATTGTAGTGCAGGAAGAGGGAAAACATATTTTAGATGAAGCAGGCATACCAACTAAGGAATTTAAAAAGGGATATTATACTGCTGACGCAGTTTTAGCAACAACCCAATTGGCTGCAAAGGCTACCCTCTCTGGCGCAAAGATATTCAACTGCTTTTCTGTTGAGGATGTGGTCTTAAGGGTTATTGATGGGGAAAAAAGGGTAACTGGTATTGTTATAAATTCTTCTCCAATTGAAATAGCAGGACTCCACGTTGATCCAGTTGTAATAAAGTGTAAGTACTTGATAGAAGCTACAGGACACGATCTAGAAGTGATAAATACCCTTATTAGAAAAAACGATGTAAGGCTCTTTACCCCTACAGGGAAGATTGAAGGGGAGAAATCCATGTGGGCAGAAGTTGCAGAAGCGCATACCTTGGATAACACAAAAGAGGTGTTTCCTGGTGTCTTTGTTGCAGGCATGGCTGCAAATGCCTGCTTTGGCTCATATAGGATGGGACCAATCTTTGGTGGGATGTTGCTCTCTGGGGTAAAAGTAGCAGAAGAGATAATAAAGAGATTAAAATAAATAATGGCTAAAATTCCTATTGCGCTGACAATTGCTGGATCAGACCCCAGCTCAGGAGCTGGGGTCCAGGTTGATTTAAAGACCTTTTGGGAAAATGGAGTTTATGGCCTCTGTGTTGTAACAGCCATAACATCCCAAAATAGTCAAAAAGTTTTAGATGTATATGGAGTTCCAGAAGATGTAGTTTCTTCTCAATTGCAATGCATCTTTGAAGATTTTCCTATAGATTCAGTAAAAATAGGAATGCTTTTTTCTTCCAAAATAGTGGTTGCTGTCAGTGATATTCTAAAAAGATATAATGTAAAAAACATAGTACTAGATCCAGTAATAAAATCTTCATCAGGATATAAGTTGCTGCAAGATGATGGTCTAGATGTTTTAAAAAACAAATTAATTCCTATGGTTTCTATAATTACTCCAAATATTTTTGAAGCCTCTATACTATCTGATATAAAAATTACAGATGAAGATCAAATTTTTAGGGCAGCAAAAAGAATACATAGATTAGGAGCTAAAAATGTACTTATAAAAGGTGGTCATTTAAATACCAAAAATGAAAGTATAGACTTTTTATTTGATGGAAAATCTATATACAAATTTTCTCAAAAAAGAATCAAAAATAAGGATGTCCATGGTACTGGATGCATACTTTCTTCTGCAATAGCTGCAAATTTAGCAAAGGGATATGATATATTAAATTCTGTAAAAAAAGCCAAATCCTTTATGGAAAAAGTCTTAGACTCTAGTTTGTGTTTGGGAAAAGGCTCATATTTTTGGACAAAACATTAAAAAGACTTTTCATTATAAAAATAATTTAGTCTTGGAGGACCTATTTCATGCTTGAAAAAAATAATATTTTAAATGATGTAATCTATAAATATAGGGAACATTTTTATAAAACAGAAGGACTAGAAATTGATACTATAAAAGAACATGTAGAAAATGGGAGGATAGTTGTATTATACAACCCAAACCACAAAGGTATAAAACCCCTTTTAATTGGCCAGCCATCAAAAATAAAGGTAAATGCCAATCTGGGGACTTCTCCTTTTTTATGTGATGTAAATTTAGAATTATCAAAATTGGATGCAGCCCTAAAAGCAGGTGCCCACACAGTAATGGACTTATCCACAGGAGGGGATTTGGATTCTATTCGCAAAGAAATAATAGAAAAATCCCCTGTTCCTGTTGGGACTGTTCCTATATACAGTGTTGCTCAAAAATACATAAAAAAGGGCCAGGATGTGAGTAAAATCTCTGAAACTGAACTCCTAGAAGAAATAGAAAAACAGGCAGAGCAAGGCGTAGATTTTATGACCTTACACTGTGGAGTCACAAAAAAAGGTTCAGAAATGGCAAAGCACAGGGTTTTGGGAATTGTTTCAAGAGGTGGCTCTATTTTGGCAAAGTGGATGGAAGTAAATAAAAAAGAAAATCCCCTTTTGACCAATTTTGACAAATTATTGGATATCTGTTTGAAATACAATATAGTAATCAGTCTAGGGGATGGACTTAGGCCAGGGGCAATATGTGACGCTGGAGATAGTGCTCAAATGGAGGAGGTTATTGTACTGGGAGAATTAACAAAAAAGGCATGGGAGATGGGAGTTCAGGTTATGATTGAAGGACCTGGACACGTGCCTCTACATCTTATTGCAGCTCAAATTAAGAGCATAAAAACTATCTGTCACAATGCCCCATTGTATGTACTTGGACCTTTAACAACTGATGCAGCTGCAGGCTATGATCATATAACTGGCGCAATTGGGGGAGCAATTGCTGCATATGCTGGTGCAGATTTTCTCTGTTATGTAACACCTGCTGAACATGTTACCTTGCCAAATGAAAACGATGTGTACCAAGGGGTTATGGCGTCTTTAATAGCTGCTAATTCTGCAGAAATTGCCCTAGGATATAGAGATGCAACTAATAGAAGCAAAATGATATCCATGGCAAGGAATGATCTAAATTGGGATGAAATAGTAAAATATGCCCTTGATCCTGATATAATAAAAAAGAGGCGGGAAAAATTTGCAGCCAAGGAAGAATGCGCAATGTGCGGTGAATTTTGTGCTGTTAAGATGTTTAAATAAAAAAAATCGGGGGACAAATCCCCCTATTTTTCCATACTGATGAATTTAGTTGAGTACTTCTTTGGCGCACAAGATCCTCTGATACACAGAAAAGCCCAGGAGCAAGTTGTATATTATCATACTGCATAAAAGCAAAGTATTTTGGTTAAAAAAGAAAAGTAACACACTTAATATCAAAATAAATATAACCCTTTTGGCTCGTTCCATAAAACCTATGTTACATGTACCCCCAAGCCCTTCTATCCTAGCCTTGGTATAACTAAACAAAAGAGTCAAACAAAGGGCTATGAACAACAGTAGTGTCAAGACCATTTTATCTTGAGTTTGTAATGCAACTATCCAAAGCCCCATGAGGTAAAAAAAATCAGACAACCTATCCACAGTAGAATCTAAAAATGCTCCGAATTTTTCATTTCCACCCATTTTACGAGCGAATTGACCATCCAGACTATCACATACAGCAGAAATTAAAATCAGCAAACCACCCAATAATTCTGAAAAATAAAAACCTATTGGTACAAATAGGGCAATGATCCCCCCTATTATTGTTATTTTATTGGGATTTATGTCCTTTTTTTCAATCCTGGCTAAAATAGATCTTTGTAAAACATTGTAATAGATATTTCCAAGCCAACTGTTTCTAAGAGACATCATTCCCCCTTATTTTTTAACCTTTTTCCCAAAAACCAACATATAGACTACACTTTCTTCTTCCCCATCTAAACCAAGTAATTGATTTACCTCATCATCAAAAAATGCTCCTATAGGACAGCTTCCAATAGACATTGATTCTCCAACTAATATCATATTTTGTGCAATGTGACCTGCATCGAGCAAAATATACCTAAGTCCCCTGTGTGAATATTTTGCCATATTACGTCTAAAAACCGCTGACATAATAATTGTAACACCACCTTTAGATACAAAGCCCTGTCCAAGGCTGGCCTGGGTGAGTTCTTTACTAAAATCTCCCCTTTTTATTAACTCCAAGACATGATCCCTTGGAAAATAATGGTAAATACCCCTCTCTATTGTATCTATATTAAAAGAAATAAGATAAATTTCTATTGGATAAAGTGCTCCTGCAGAGGGGACATTTCGAAAATAGAACCCACGCTTTTTTTCTCTGATCCCATATCCAGCCCAGAGAATAGTTGAAAGTTCCTCTAAATTTATGGCCTTTTTATTGAATTCCCTCTGGGATCTTCTATTATTAATAAGAGAGCACAACTCCACATTTAACTTAATCGGTTCTGGCAGGCTAACCATTTCTGAGTTTTGATATATCTTAAAAACATCACAGGGAGCTATCATTGGCCTTTTTAGGGAATAAATATCGTGCCTGCTAAATTTCGTTTTTTGAATATATTGCCATCCCAGACTATTCTTTAAGCCAGGCATAATCACCCCTTATCTTATTCAACACAATGCTATGAAAAATTAAATTTTTGATTACCATTCAATTTTTTTGAATCTCTTTATAAAATTTTTCAGAAGATAGGACCACAGTAAAACAAATAAAATACCAACAATCACTATCAAAATAATGTAGTGATTTTTTCCAGATACAATAATGTTGTGAAGTGAGCCTGCCAAAAAAATACACAGGATTAAATCTGGCAACACCCCGATGATAGTGCCCAATATATATTTAGAAAATTTTATATCTGATAAAGCAGCAGTTACACTTATCACTGTATAACCGATTGGTACCATCCTGAGTATGGCTATTGAACTGACTCCATCATTGCTAATCAACTTATTTAATTTTTTGATTTTCTCCTTAGATAACAAATATTGTTTAACATTAGAACCCAGAGCTCTCACAACAAAAAATGTAACCACAGCACTTAAGATACAACCGACAAGTGAGATTATAAGGCCCTTTAATATGCCAACAAAAAGGGCTGTTGCAGTAGTTAATACAGTCACTGGAAACATAGTCATGCCGGCAACAATAAATGCCATTATAAGTGATGGATATAAAAAAGGCGACTTTTCCATTTTTAACAACAAAGCCCTGAGGTTTTGGGGTTGTGTATACTGTGAGAAAGGCGGCACATGCCACAAAATGGCAAACGTAACTAGAAATAAAACAAAAATGCTCAGAGTCCGCTTACCCTTGTTCATATATTATCCTCAAAGTTCAAAGTAAACGTGAATGGGGAAATACCATCTAGCACTCGCGGATTCAGGCTTGAGACATTTTTCTCCCTCATATTCATACATTCCCCTGATTTTGAGATGTATATTTGATTGAAAAATCTAGCAATGGTGAAAAAAAAGGTCAATTAAATATTCTTGCCTTTGGTTCTTGCAAGATTAAAGGATAGATATATGAGGTGAGTAGAAAAATCTACATAATCAACAATTACACCATCTGGCACTGAAATCCTGGCAGGCGCAAAATTTACAATGGCCTTAATTCCAGCCTCAACAATATGATTTGCTGCCCGCTGGGCCCTTTCTGGAGGGGTAGTTATAATAGCAATCTCAATTTTGAGTTCCTTGGCCTTTTCTTTGAGACGCCTTGTACAAATAATTTCTAATTCACCAACTTTTTCTCCAATTTTAAAAGGATCGCAGTCAAAGGCACCCACAATTCTAAAGCCTTTATAGGGAAGTCCCTTGTGTCTCAAAATTGCACGTCCTAAATTACCAATTCCTACTATGGCACAGTTCCACACATGGTCAAGACCTAAAAAATGCTTTATTGAGCCAATTAAATCTTTTATAAAATATCCAACACCTCTAACCCCAAACTCTCCAAAATAAGCCAAATCTTTCCTTATTTGAGAAGGATTTACACCGCATAGTTCTGCTAATTTACTAGAAGAAATAACATCTTCACCTTCTCTATCTAAATCTTCTAAAACCTGTAGATAAACAGCCATTCTGTGGATGGTTACTTTGGGGATTTTTTCTTTTTTTATCATTTTAATATTGTTTATTTGAGAAAAAATTCACAAGAAATCACAAAAAAGAGGGGGATTTTATCCCCCCCTCATATAAGTTTTTTTATCCAAAAAATTATAGATATGGGTTAGCAAAAAGTATAATCAAATCAATAACTAGAGTATAAATAGCCAGAGACTCAATCATTGCAAGACCAATGAGCATTGTCACTGTGATCTTACCACTAACATCAGGATTCCTGGCAGTACCTTCACATGCGCCTCTTAGACCAAAACCCATTCCAATTCCACAACCAAGAGCTGCGAGACCCATACCAATTGCAGTTCCAATGGCTATCATTGATACTACCTGAGGTGCAACAGCTCCCTCAGCTGCAAAGGCTGCAGAAGCAGCACAAAGAACAGCAACTACATTTAAAAGAGTAAATAGAACCTTACGCATAACCAAACTCCTCCTTACTAAAAATTATATTTGTTTAAGGCCCGCAAAGACCATTTCCCCCTAAGACTAATGTGCCTCTTCAAAGGTCATCTTAAAGTAAATCATTGACAACATAAAGAATATAAAGGCCTGAATTGTATCAGCAAGCCCATATAAAAAGTATATTGGCAATGTTGCTATAACCGGGAGCAACATAAAGAAGAGCATAAGTACCAATTCTTCACCAAATATATTTCCAAAAAGACGAACAGTGAGAGAAAGTGGCCTTGCCAAGTGGCTCAAGATCTCTATGGGTAACATTAGAGGGATTAACCAGGCAATTGGCCCAGTAAAATGTTTAATATACTTTGCACCATGCTCTTTTATTCCCAAAATATTGTACCAAATAAAAACTGTAAGTGCCATTGCAGCATTAGTATTTAAATTCGCTGTAGGCGCATTACACCCTGGAAAAAGACCTATAAAATTGCAAAATAGAATAAAAATAAAAAGTGTCATTAGAAGTGGAAAAACCCTGGCCCCTACAGGCCCCATATTTTCATAAACAAAATCTTCCATCCCCCCTACTATTATTTCCCAAAAATTCTGAAGCCCCCTTGGAACCATAGATAACCTTCTGGTTCCAAGCCATGCAAGGCAAATTAAAATTAACATGACAAGCCAAGTATATAGGATGTGCTGTGGGACTAAACTATGACCGTGCTTATCTACAAGTCCCAAGACATCCATTAACTTTTCAAGAAGCAATACGTGAGGAGCTACTTCTGACATAACTATCTGCCTCCTTGTGGTTAGTTGTAATAATATATCTTATAATCCAAAAAATTATACCCATAAGTATTGTAGATAATCCCACTACAAGGGGATATATCGGCATTTTCAAAAACACTATACATACCAGCAATACTATGCCAGTAAAAATCAATCTAGAATAAAAACTAAATAACAGAGAAAAGACAGATGCCCTCGTATCTCTACTAATAATCAAATCAGGTAATATTCTAGACAACACAATGAAGTTAAAAAAGACCACCAGTCCTCCAACTAAAAATGAACTTGCCCACATAAGACCACGGCTAAATAAAAATCCACAAAATCCGACAACTAAGAGAAGCATTTCTACTCTCAGAATCCAGGTTATTACAGGTTCTGAAGCAATTCGAGGATCTATGAGGCTATTCTTCCTTATTTGTTTCATCTCTTTTTTTACCACTTCCATGAATTCCCTTTATCTCCATATACATATTTTTATATCCAGCAGCAATCCCAAAGAGCAGAAAAATTATTGTCATAATAGGCTTTGTACCCAGCCACTTATCCAAAAAGTAACCTATGGCAAGACCAACAAATGTGGCTGTTACCAGATGAATGCCAACCACACTGGCCTTCATCAGGCTACTTAAATATTCATTATCCCATTTTTTAAAGAACATCCTTTGTTCCTTTATTCACAAACATGTGGAAAGCACATAGCACAGCAAAATCACAAAGTCAACTCGTTGAGGGTCAAATAATAAAATTCTTGGAGACTGACTAATCCAAAAATTTGAAACAAATTTTTGATACTTCTAAAAAAAATTGAGAGATATTTTAATATCTCCTCATTTGAATTAAAGGAAAACTCCAAAAAAATATAAAAATTTGTTTGATAAAGTAAAAAAAATAGGTTAAAGAGGATTGAGCTGTAACGGCACTCGAGAAGAAATCAATCAAAAAAATGTTAGGAGGTATAAAATGGTGAAGACTGGAAAAATTACTATTTTCTTATTTATGAGTATACTGTTAATGACGTCTGGGTGTTCGCTTTTTAAAAAGAAAAAAACAGTTGCTGTTACCCCGGAAAAAAAAGTAGCAGCCCAGAAACAGGTGAAAGAGACCAAGCCAAAACCACAACCAGTTGTTACAAAAAAAACTCCTACCCGTGAAGAACTATACAGAATGAATTACCAAAAGCTGCCAACATCGCACACTGTAGTAAAAGGGGAATGCTTGTGGTGGATAGCAGAATATAAACAAATTTATAATGATCCATTTATGTGGCCACTTATATACAAGGCCAATAGAGATAAAATAAAGGATCCCGACTTAATTTATCCTGGCCAGGTATTTAGAATTCCAAGGGAATTTTCCTTGGAAGAGCTAAAGATGAGCAGAAAGTCTGCTGGGGCACCAAGACCGTATCTTCCTCCAAAAGATGCAAAAATACCAGCGGACTTGAGGGCAGAGCTTAACTGGGATTTTTAAAAAAGTTCCAGTTATTCCCCGCCTTAATTTTTAGGGGTCATAACATGACCCCTACTATAAAAAATTCTCTTATAATCTTAATAGAACAGATCAATTAATCCTGTGTTTTTTTGGGATATCTGAACGTAGGGATATCCTCTCATTTTATAATGAAATATCAACAAAAGTAGGAGTGAAATATGAACTACTCATTTTTGCATCTCAAATCCTTGGGTACAAGACTTGAATTAATAAACCCTGAAGAACCCAATCTTTTCAGGAAACTATATCCATATAAAAAGGTCTGTAGAATCAGTTTTGATGATACCTTTGTGTTACCTAGACCTGCTGAACCAATGATAATAACAGATACAACTTTCAGAGATGGTCAACAGGCACGTCCCCCCTACACTGTGGAACAAATCAGCAAGATATTCGATTTTCTTCACGAACTTGGTGGAAGAAGTGGACTTATCAGACAGTCAGAATTTTTCCTTTATTCAAAAAAGGACAAAAGGGCTGTTGAAGAATGTTTGGCCAAAGAGTACAGATATCCACAAATAACTGGGTGGATAAGATGTAACAAAGAAGACTTAAAGCTGGTAAAACAGATGGGGTTAAAAGAAACAGGAATGCTCACTTCTGTATCAGATTATCATATATATCTCAAACTGGGTAAAGACAGGAAAAAGGCCATGGAGGATTATTTAGAAGTAATAGAGATGGCCTTAGAACTTGGTATTGTCCCCCGGTGCCATTTTGAGGATATAACAAGGGCTGATATTTATGGTTTTTGTATTCCATTTGCCCAAAAATTAATGGAACTATCCACACAAAGTGGTATGCCTGTGAAAATAAGGCTGTGTGACACCATGGGCTACGGTGTCCCCTATGCTGGTGCTGCCCTGCCAAGAAACGTTGGTAAAATCATAAGGGCGTTTACAGATGAGGCAGAGGTCCCTGGCAAATGGCTGGAGTGGCATGGGCACAATGACTTTCACAAGGCACTAATCAATGCCTCCACTGCCTGGCTTTATGGGTGCTCCGCAGCCAATGGGACATTGCTGGGCTTTGGGGAAAGGACGGGAAATGCTCCAATTGAAGCCCTTGTGATCGAGTACATATCCATCACTGGGGACGATGATGCTGCAAACACACATATAATAAGTGAAATCGCTGAATATTTCCAAAAGGAGCTAAAATACAATATTCCCCCTAATTATCCATTTGTTGGTAGGGATTTCAATGCAACTAGTGCTGGAATACATGTAGATGGACTTGCCAAAAACGAAGAGATCTACAATATTTTTGACACAAAACACATATTGGGAAGAGAGGTACCAATAATTATTACTGATAAATCTGGACGTGCTGGAATTGCTTACTGGCTAAACCACCACCTCAAATTAACAGGTGACAATAAAATCACAAAAAACCATCCAGCAGTTGGCAAAATCTACAAAAAGATCATGGAACAATACAATAAGGGAAGAACCACATCTATGTCCCATGAAGAGATGATGGGCCTTGCAAAGAGATATCTCCCAGAATTATTCCAGTCTGAATTCGACTATCTCAAGGAAACCGCCCACAGGGTTGCAGCTAAGATTATCAACAAGCTATGCGAGGGCATAACAAAATTAGACAAGCAAAGCATACAGGGAAAATTCAATGAATTACTAACAAACTACCCATTTATCCAATTTGCCTATCTTACTGACCAAGATGGTAAATTATTTACATGGGTAATAAGCCATCCAGAGGATAGGTCAAAATTTAAACAACTCGTGGAAGGAGAGGACCAATCTGACAGGGAGTGGTTTAAGGTGCCCATGCAGACAGGTAATATGTTTATAACAGATTTCTACAGATCTGTTTATACTGGAAAGTTGTGTCTCACTGTATCCTCTCCAATATTCAATGAAGAGGGAGACATAATAGGCGTATTTGGCGCTGATATCAGGTTTGAAGACCTCCTCAAGATCCACAATGAATTAGAAGAAGAGGAACAAGAAGAGGAATAATATAAACTTGGGCCAGGGATTATACTTGTCTCTCTCCTGGCCCAGTTTTAATACTTTCTATTCTACGTGATTTTTATAATGAGAAAAAATATATTCCCTCAAGGCAAGCATCCATGACCTTGGTTTTTCTCCAAGAAAATCTATTAATTTTGAGACATCAAGAACACCATACTCTGGAAATTTCCCTTTCATTGACTTGTCTTCTTCAACAACTGGTTTAACCACACAATGGCGCCCAAGTAAGTTTATAACTTCCTGTGCAATCTCACATAAACTGGCCTGGCCGCTATTTACAACATTATAAATACCTATTGCCTTTTTTTTGAGTAGCTTCTGTGTATATTCAGCAAGGTCTAGGGTATAAGTTGGAGATGCTATATTTTTATGACACGCACAAATCTTATCATTTTCTAAAACAGTTTTAATGATATCGTCCACATAATTTGCTGCCCATGGACCAAAAGGCCATGAAGTTCTAATAATAAACCACTTGGTTAAATTACCATTAATAAGAACTTCTTCTCCTTTTAATTTTGATAACCCATAAACAGACTTTGGATTTGGCTTGTCCTCCTCTGCATATGGTACATTTCTTTTACCATCAAAAACCATATAAGTACTAAAATGAACTAAATAGGTGTCCCAATGTTTTAATATTTCAACTATTTTTTTGGGCAGCTCAAAGTTCACCCTATTGGCCAACTCAGGATTTTCTTCTGCACTAAGGGGCAAATTATAGGAGACAGCATTTAAAACAACATCAGGTTTTATATCTATTAAATATTCAGACAACTTAGCAAAATCCAGGACATCAAATTCAGATTTATCGTGTAGGATTAACTCATAGCCAGGATCCTTGGAGAAGACAAAAGAGAGAGCCTTTCCAATAAGCCCTCTCTTACCTCCTAATATAACAACTTTTGACCTTCTCATGGCACGCTTAAATTATCCCTGTAAAAATTCAGGATTTAAAATCTCAATTTTAGCATTTTTTCTTATTCCATTTAAAAAATCCCTAAAAATAAGTTCTTTTTTCCTTTGCTCTGCCATTTTTTCCCAGAAGACCTTTTGCTCTTTCCAGGTTTTTTCATCTGGAGCCTTGATTTTTTCTAATTTTGCTATCACAAATTTTTCATCAACTTTATAAACATCAGGAAGCCATTTACCTGTCACTGCCAATAGCAAATCCTTTGTCAAGGCATCGCTAAAACCCAAATTTGGGATATATTTATTTGATAATTTAAAAAACTCAGACTCCTTAATTAATTCATTATAATTTTTGGGGACATCTCCTTTTTTAAGTATCTTTAATACCTTATTTGCATTTTCCCTTGCAAGTTTTTCTGACTTTTGCCTTTTTAATTCCTTTAAAATAATCTCTTTAACTTCCTTTAAGGTCTTTATCCTTTCTGGAATATCCTTAATTTTTTTAACTATCATATATCCATTTTTGATGATTATTGGAGTCTCATATACCTTGTTGTTTTCCATTAAAAAAAGCTGGTCAATATCCTCTGGTTTTAGATTAAATAGAGTTTTAATCTCTTTTTTGGAAAGTAGTTTGGTACTTTGAACAGTCAAATCTAATTTATTTGCAGCACTGTCTAAACTATTTGTATTAAATACTAGGTCCAAGGCCTTATCTAAGTATTCTTCTATCTTATCCGTTGCCTTTTCCCTGGCAAGGGTATCCTTTATATCCAATTTTACCTCATCCAAAGATTTATAGTGGGCAGGCTTTATGTCCTCAACTAAAATAAGATGGTATCCAAATATGGTTTTAACAGGACCGCCAATTTCTCCTTTTTTTAAAGAAAAAGCCAGTTGTTCAAACTCTTTTACAGTATCTCCTTTTTTTATCCATCCAATATCTCCACCATCCTTTGCACTGGGCCCTTGAGAATACTTTTTTGCCAATTTATGAAAATCTTCACCCTTTTTTATCCTCTTTAATATCTTAATTATCTTTTTCTTGGCCTGTTTACCATCCTTATCGTTTTTGTCTATTTTAATCAAAATATGAGCTACTTTTCTTGTCTCAGGTTCATAAAATTTGGATTTATTTTTTTCATAATAAGATTCTATTTCTTTATCTGTCACATTCATTAATGGAGCAAGACTATCAGGTGTTATCTTTATATATTTTATCTTTATCTTTTCTGGTTCTTTAAATTCATTTTTGTGTTCATTATAAAATTTCTTTATTTCATCATCTGTGACTGATACCTTATCTACATAATCTTTGGGATCAAATACAATGTATTTTATCTTTCCCTCTCTCATTATAAAATTATATAAATCTCTGATCTCTGAATCTGTAACAGTAACTGATGACGTAATAAGTTCTTTTAAGGCCTTAATTCTCATATCATTTTCAACAAGGGATTCAAATTCTGCTGGTGTTAAATTATTTGAAGCAAGTATCATTTCATATCTTTTTGGATCGAACACCTTGTCTTTGTCCTTAAAAACATCCATAGAGGTTATCTTATTTCTTAGTTGGGTAGAAGATACATAAATCCCTAATTCTTTAGCCTTTTGAAGGAGCAATCTTTGATTTACAAGCTGATCAAATACTGCCTTTTTTAGTCCAAACCTCTTTAAATCTTCACTGGTCAAATTTGGATTTTGCTTTAAAATCCTCTCATATTGACTTTGATAGGCCTTTAAAAAATCCTGGGTCATGATTGGCTCGCCATTTACCTTAGCAAGCACACTCCTTTTATTTACCCTAAGACCACCAACGCCCCAGAACACAAAAACCAGTATAATAACACCAAAAATGAGTTTGATCCCCCATGAACGTGCATTTTTTCTCATCCCATCTAACATGAATTTATTCTCCTTTATTGTTTAGTTTCTCACTAACATAAGCCAATCTTCCACCAGACAAAATTATCTCTAACTCTTCCTCACTTAAATCATTTGTTACAAAAATCTTTTTTGATATATCTTTAATTGTTATTTCTATATCTTTTCCAGCAGAGATGTCTTTTACTGGAATCAAAATCTCGTGTCCTACTTTAAATAGATCATAATCTTGTTTGTTTTTTATAATCAAAGGAAGTATTCCGAAATTTACCAGATTTCCCCGATGTATCCGTGCAAAGGATTTGGCGATTATACACACTATTCCAAGGTAACGGGGTGCAAGGGCTGCATGTTCTCTACTAGATCCCTGACCGTAATTTTCCCCACCAACTATTATACCACCACCATATTTTTTTATCCTTGGCACAAAGTCCTTATCAACCCGTGAATAGATGTATTCACTTATTGCAGGGATATTTGACCTAAGAGATGTGACTTCTGCACCTCCAGGTAAAATATGATCAGTAGTAATGTTGTCTCCCACAACAATTGCTACTTTTTTTTCAATTACATCCTGCAGGGGCTCAAACTTAGATAATGGAACAATATTTGGTCCCCTATAAATTTCAATATCACTTGTATCAGCGAGGGGAAAGATATAGTGTTCCCTAATTGAGGGCATTTTATCTGGAAGATCAAAATATACAGGTTCTCCCCATTTAGCTGGGTCTATAAATTTTCCAGAGATTGCAACATGGGCCGCTGTAATTGGACTGGTTAAATATACCTTAGCATCTAATGTCCCGCTCCTTCCTTCAAAATTTCTATTAAATGTCCTAACACTAACTCCTCCACTAATTGGAGATCCCCCCATACCTATACAGGGACCACAAGCACATTCTAGCACCCTCACCCCAGCATCAATAAAATTTTCAAAAATTCCTTCTTCAATCAATTTTTTAACAACCTGCCTTGAACCTGGAGAGAGCAGCACATCTACGTCTTTATTTACGTGTCTTCCCTTTAAAATATTTGCTGCCATTTTTAGGTCCAAATAAGAAGAATTAGTACAAGACCCAATTGCCACTTGATCAACTTTCAAGCCATCTAATTCCCTGACTGTCACCACATTATCAGGCATGTGGGGACAGGCTGCCATTGGCTCTATTTTTGATAGGTCTATTTCTATAATCTCATCATACTCACATCCATCATCTGCTCTCAAAGGCACAAAATCATGCTCTCTGCCCATTAATTTAAAAAATCTTTTGGTTTGTTCATCACTTGGAAAGATAGATGTAGTAGCTCCAAGTTCTGCACCCATATTGGTAATTGTTGCCCTTTCAGGCACTGTCAAAGTCTTTACTCCTTCCCCAAAATACTCCATTATTGCACCTACACCACCCTTTACTGTGAGTTTTTTAAGCAAATACAAAATAACATCTTTGGCAGATGCCCATCCTTTGAGACTGTTTTTTAAGAGTACACCTATTATCCTCGGCATAGGCAAAGTATATGGCTCACCTGCCATTGCCAGGGCAACTGAGAGTCCTCCAGCACCCATTGCCAAAGATCCAACTCCTCCAGCAGTAGGAGTATGGCTATCAGATCCAAGCAATGTCTTGCCTGGAACTGCAAAATTCTCCAGATGGAGTTGATGGCATATGCCATTTCCTGGGGGAGAAAATATAACCCCATATTTCATGGCAACTGTTCTCAAATATTTGTGGTCATCTGGATTTCTAAAACCCACCTGAAGTGTATTGTGATCTACATAACTTACAGATAGCTCAGTCCGCACCCGAGGAACACCTATTGCTTCAAATTGTAAATAGGCCATTGTGCCTGTTGCGTCCTGGGTTAAGGTCTGATCAATTTTTATCGCAATCTCCTTTCCATAGATCATTTCTCCATCTATAAGGTGTGAAGAAATTATTTTTTTTGCAAGATTCATCTTCATACACTACTTCTCCCCATCTAAATTTTTTACAACAATAATTTCAGAAAAAACTGGCTCCAACACCTTGAATTTATTTATACCCACAATCATTAGCCTTGAGACTTTATGTCCTTTGTTTTTGCAGTATGTCAACAAAAAAGAATTATGTTTTAGATGTAAATACTTAGAGGAAAGGGGATATCTTATCCTAAGGGTAGGTTTAAATGGACATTTAATACATGAACTAAGCTCTTCTACCTCTAACAAAAGCTCTTTTATATTTTTTGTATTACCTATGATATTTCCATTTATATTTAGACAATCATTCTTTTTATAGACTACAATTTTTCCAAATTTAAATGTATCTTCATCTGTTATAGGTGTAGGCCACTTTTTTCTTCCGCAAGAAAAAAATAAAATCAATATGAAAAAGATACAAAATAATTTATAACTGTTTTTTTTCACTTAACTTCTCCTTCCACGTATATAATATTTCCAATGCCTTTTTTGGAGTAATGTTATCCAGATTTAACATAAAAAGCTCCTTTAATATGGGATGATCTCCATCATAAGATGAAGTTTCCTTAATTACATTTTTTTCCTTTCTTTTAATTACCTCATCTAAGAGCACGAAAGAATGTCTTTTCTTTACTTTTTTTCCCTGCACCTTCACCATTCTATTTTCCAACATCTCAAGAATCTCTTTTGCCCTGTTTATAACATTTTTTGGAAGACCTGCCAGTTTTGCAACTTCAATTCCATAGCTCTTGTCAGCAGGACCAGGCAATAATTTTCTCAAAAAAATTATGTCTCCTTTATATTCCTTTACAGCAATATTTAAATTTTTAAGGCCTTTAATCTTTCCTTCTAAATCCGTCAACTCATGGTAGTGTGTTGCAAAAAGTGTCCTTATTCCACCATACTTATTTGCTAAAGATTCCACCACTGCCCATGCAATGGAAAGTCCGTCAAAGGTGCTTGTTCCCCTTCCAATTTCATCTAAAATTACCAGACTCCTCTTGGTTGCCTGTTTTAATATACGAGCAGTTTCTAACATCTCCACCATAAAGGTAGATTGTCCAAGTGCAAGCTTATCTGAGGCGCCCACCCTTGTAAAAATCCTATCGCAAATCCCTAAATGGGCTTGTTTTGCTGGCACAAAAGATCCCATCTGAGCAAGGATACAGATTAAGGCAACTTGCCTTAAAACTGTAGATTTTCCTGCCATGTTAGGACCAGTTATCAAGAGTATCTTTGATTCATCATTTATTTCTATGTCATTTGGAATGTAATTACTGCTCCCAATAAATGATTCTACTACTGGATGTCTTCCTTCTTTTATCCGTATATTTATATCTTCACTTAACTGAGGCCTATTCCAGTTATATTTCTTTGCACAAATAGCCATGGCACCATAAAAATCCAGTTGTGCCAAAATAGAAGACATGTTCAATACCCTGTCCCTATATGCAACTACCTTATCTCTTAATTCTAAAAACAATCTATATTCCAATGATTTTCGTCTTTCCTCACTGGTCAATATCTTATCTTCAATCTCCTTTAACTCATCTGTTATGTATCTTTCACTATTAACCAAGGTCTGTCTTCTTATAAAATACTCTGGAATAGGGCCTTTGTAACTCTTTGGCACCTCAAAATAATATCCAAATACCCGATTATAACCCAGTTTTAATTTGGAAATTGATGTCTGTTCTTGCTCTTTTCTGAGCAACTCTCTTAGTTTTGACTCTCCATGTTCTGCATATTCAATTAACTCGTCAAGCTCATCATTATATCCCTGTTTAAATATCCCGCCATCAGTTATAATGTGTGGTGGATTGTCTTTTATTGCATTATCTAATAGATTATATAGATTATCTAAGTTGTCCCAGTTTGAGACTATTTCTTTTAATCTATCAGGCAGCGTAACATTTTGTGATAATACATTTAAAATACCAGGTAGTTTTTTAAGGCTGTTTTTAAGCCAAAAGAAATCTCGTGGATTTGCCCTATTTAAAAAAATTCTATTTATAAGTCTTTCTAGATCACTAATCTCTTTAAGATTTTCAACTAAATCTTCTAATGATTTAGAGTTGTTAACAAAAAATTCAACAACATCTAAATCAAAATTTATCTCTTTTAAATCTCTTAATGGGTATTTAAGCCTATTTACCAAAAATCTACCACCCATAGGGGTCTTGGTCTTATCTAATAAATAGAGCAATGTTCCTTCACCCCGTTTACCATCAAGGGTCTGAAATAACTCTAAATTTCTTTCACTCACCTCATCAATTATCAAAAATTTGTCGAGATTTATAATCCTTATCGGTTTTATGTGTGAGAAATTTTCATTGTGGGTCTTATTTAGATAGAGAATAATCCCGCCACAGGCTTGGATTAGTTCTTTTTTTGCGTCAATTCGTGGTAAAATTAGGTTATCCCCTAAAAAATGTTGATCTATTAATTTTTTTGCCCTTTTAAAATCAAACATCATTTTCGGAAGATAAGTGATTTTTGGATTTAAATGGGAATATTCAGAAGGGAGGTAGTAGTTTTCAGGACAGATTATTTCTGCGGGGTTTACCTTACATATCCACTTCCATATCTCTTTTAGGTCCTTTGAATAAAAACCAAGCCACTCACCTGTTGAATAATCTATCCAGGTGGCGGCCCCAATTGAGTTTGAGTTATTAAAAAAAATAGATGCCAGGAAATTATTGTTTTTAGAAGTTAAAGTAGATTCTTCTACTATCACTCCAGGAGTGAGTACCTTTGTCACAGCCCTTTTTACAAGTCCTTTTGCCTTTTTTGGATCTTCTACTTGCTCGCATATTGCCACTTTATAGTTCTTCTCAAGAAGTATCTTTAAATATTCATCAACAGCATGAAAAGGCACTCCACACATAGGAACAGGATTTTCATCATTAGGATTTCTGGAAGTTAATGCAATTTGTAATTCCCTGGATGCAATTTCAGCGTCTTCAAAAAAAAGCTCATAAAAATCCCCCATCCTGAAAAAAAGAAGGGCATCAGGATACTGTTCTTTTATGGAGAGATACTGTGTGAGCATTGGAGTTAATTTCTTTTGAGCAGTCATAGATGTGCCTTAATAATTTGGATAAATGAGATTATGGATGAAGGGAGTAAGGGTAGATGGGATTAATAATATCCACCCATCTACCTATCCAAACTAACTAAAATGAAAAGTAGTAAAGATTCATGGCTAAACATTTATTCTTCTTGCTCCTCACCTACCTCCTCTTCTTCAGGAGCCAGTTGAGCGAGCTCTTCTTCTAACTGTCTCACCCTGGATTTCAAGGATTTAACTTCTGCACTCAGCCTTAACTTTTCCCCTAAAAGATATAAAAAAGAGACAATGGCACCTAAGGCAAAACCAGTTAGCAAATATACATAAAGGGGTATTGGACCGCTAGCCCATTTTATGCCAAAGATGTCAAAATTTAATGCTATTTTCTCAGTAATAAAAACTGAATTTTGAATAAAAAATACTATACCACATAAAAAGACAATTAGAAAAAAAAGCATTTTAATAAATTTCATAGTAAACTCCCTTATTTTTTATAGTTATTAAAATTTAACTCCATCAAAATGGGGTTTTAATTTCTTATAAGTTTTAGCCAAGTGCTCTGGAATTACGTTTGTCTCAGAAAAAAGGGCCATAAAGGAGTGATCGCCCTTCCATCTAGGCACAAGGTGAAAGTGTAGATGCTCTTCTATCCCGGCCCCTGCTGCCTCTCCTATATTTAGTCCAATATTTATCCCATGGGGATTAAATACCTTTTTTAATATAGTGACACTTTTAGACAACACCAGCATCATCTCATTTAGCTCATCAGGTGCAAGTTCATCTAAAGAATACACATGTCTGTAAGGCGTAACCATAATATGTCCTGAACTATAAGGGAATTTATTCATAATGACAAAACAAAATTCTCCTCTCCATAAAATTAATCTTTCTTCATCTTCATCTAAAAAATCCTTTATGCAAAACACACATTCATCTGGTTTAGGACCCAAAATATATTCAATCCTCCAGGGTGCAAATAATCTCTTCATAAATACTAGCTCCCACTCAAATTTTT
This sequence comes from Desulfothermus sp., assembly GCF_053993635.1. Classification (NCBI taxonomy): domain Bacteria; kingdom Pseudomonadati; phylum Thermodesulfobacteriota; class Desulfovibrionia; order Desulfovibrionales; family Desulfothermaceae; genus Desulfothermus; species Desulfothermus sp. Next base: position 69,382 of record NZ_JBMYBT010000069.1, read on the forward strand.
TTTATCTTTCTTATTATGCGAATAACATCTCTTGGGTCTTTGGCAGGTATGACCCCTTTAATCTCTTTCCACCTACCAAGTGCTATTACTGGTCTATCTATTTTTTTGGCAAGGGCAATCTCAGATAATGTGCCATATTCACCAGATACAGCCACAACAATATCTCCATTTAAAACCACCAAAAAATTTCTCATCTCTCCAAGGCCAGTTGCTATTGGATAAGTAATATATCTATTTGCCTCTTTTACATCTCTACCTGGCAATATTCCAATAGTAGTACCCCCGACCATGGCAGCACCCTGGGCAACTGCTTCCATTACTCCTCCACGTCCACCACACACAATTAAAAAGCCCTCTTTGGCCAAAAGTCTGCCCAAGGCCATTGCTTCGTTATATATTGTTGGGCAGCACTCACCAGCACCAATTACAGATATCCGCATAAGCAACCAACCTTATAATATCTGACTCAAAAATTGTTTTGTCCTGGGATGGATTGGATTTTTAAAAAAGTGTTCAGGCGTTCCAACTTCCACTATCTTTCCACTATCCATAAAAACTACCCTGTCTGCAACCTCCCTTGCGAACCCCATCTCATGGCTAACAACAACCATTGTCATCCCTTCTTTTGCCAGATCCTTCATAACATCTAATACTTCACCAATCATTTCAGGATCCAGTGCAGATGTTGGCTCGTCAAATAACATAATCTTTGGATTCATTGCAAGGGCCCTGGCAATGGCCACCCTCTGTTGCTGTCCTCCAGAGAGTTGTTTTGGATAATTGTTTGCCTTATCCTTAATACCCACTTTATCTAAAAGATTTAAGGCTATCTCTTCTGCCTCTTCTTTTGACAATTTTTTTAATTTAATGGGTGCCAGGGTGAGATTTTCAAGCACAGTCTTATGGGGAAACAAGTTAAAACTTTGAAACACCATACCTAGAGAAGTCCTGATTTTATTTAAATCCACACCAGGCTGTGTAACATCAACTCCATCAACAATTATTTTCCCAGATGTCACTTTTTCAAGTTGATTGATTGTCCTAAGAAGTGTGGACTTTCCAGAACCACTTGGCCCTATTATTACTATTTTTTCCTGTTTAAACACATCCAGATTAATATCTTCTAAGGCCAAAAACTGTCCAAAATACTTATACACGTGTTCTATTTTTATTATTGCATCTTTTTTATTCATAGGGCGTTAGTCTCTTCTCCATATAGCTTACACATTTAGACAAAAGCAGGGTTATAACCAAATAAATAAGCGCAATCATCGTAAATGTCTCAAAATAATGAAAAGTAGATGTTGCATATTCTCTTCCTCTTCGAAGCAAATCTGCAACAGCTATAATAGATACCAGGGAGGTGTCTTTTAAAAGGGCTATAAATTCATTTCCAACAGGCGGTAAAATGGTCCTCATTGCCTGGGGCAGGATCACATATAACATGGTCTGTCTCTTGTTAAAACCAAGGGACATGGCAGCTTCTGTCTGACCTTTATCAATGGACTCTATGCCGGCACGAAACACCTCTCCCATATATGCCCCATAACAAATTGTCATGGCCAAAATAGCGGCAAAAAAAGGCGGAATCCTCGTAAAACTCCCAACCGCATAATATATATAAAAAAGTTGGACCAATAGAGGAATTCCCCTTATTACCTCCACATAAGTGGAAGCAATAAGATTAATGGCCCTATTTTTTGATATCCTTCCAAGTCCAGTTAAAAGTCCTACAAAAAAAGACAAAACTATTGAGATAATAGTGACCTCAAAGGTCACCACCACTCCGTCTGGGACAAACTTCAAAATCTCAAGATAGGGATCTGGCTTAATTACGCACAGAGCAATAATAATCCCTATTGACCCAAAAAAGGCAATCCTCCAGGCAGTAAACAGACCTTCATCCTTTTCTATAGGTATAGCTGCACCATCTGTTACTTCAATTTTCACCTCAGTTGTTTTTTTCTCATCCATACATATCCCTCATAAATAGGACATGGCATACCCAAGCCCTATAAGAAATCAATTTATTTTATCCATTTTTTGATTAATTTTGCTTCAATACCCTTTTCTTTTACTGCCTTTATTCCCTTATTTATTAAATCCAAAACTTCCTTATTTCCCTTTTTAACTGCAATACCATAGTATTCAACATCACCAGTCTCAATAATACTTGCTATTTTTAGCTTGTCTTTAAACCCCTGTTTTTGCTTTGCATAATTGGCTGCCACAGGATCATCACATACTACGCCGTCTAGATTACCGTTTATTAAATCCTGCATGGCAAGGCCTATCTCATCATAAGACTTAGCAACAACGCCTTTTACCTTTTTAATAGCAAAATAACCAGTTGTTCCAATTTGGGCGCCAACCTTCTTGCCCTTTAAATCTTCCAGTGATTTTGCCTGGCTGGACACTGGAACAACCAATGCCTGTCTTACTTTATAATATGGGATGCTAAAATCCATGGTCTTTTTTCTCTCTTCAGTTATACTAACAGAAGAGCATATTGCATCATAATTTCCACCAGCAAGCCCAGCAAAAATACCGTCCCATGCCACATTTTTAAATACTGGAATAAAGCCAGCCTCTTTTGCTGCAGCAGTCATATAATCGATTGAATAACCAACTATCTGTTTGTGTTCATTTACAAACTCCATAGGTGGCCATGTTGCATCCACAGCAAATACAATTGTCCGTTTCTTTGCCAAACCAACACTTGCCAAACTAAGCAATACCAAAAGGAAAATAACGACCTTGTTTCTCATAGAATACCTCCCATTTTTTTATTAAATTAAAAAAAATATTAAACAATAATCAAGCAGACTAATTGGTGTTAATACTAAGAATTACCTAAAAATGCAACTTTATTTAAGACAAAAACAGGCAACCGTTACCGTATTTGGCCTAAGTTTGTCAAAGTTTTTACCAAAGTTAGATTAATTGTTGAATATTATAAATATTTACCTTTCAATCTGATAAATCCTTTAATAACAACTAGTTTTGGTCCAACGGGACAAATTTAAATTAGGCGTTTTTTCCAACTAATTTTCTTACCAACTCTAATTGGGCATCTCTGTGTGGTGCCTTTCCATCAATCTTTGCCTTAAGGACTTCCTTTAAAATATATCCGTATTGGGGACCAGGGACTATACCCATACTCTTCAAATCATATCCAGTAATATCTATTTTCATATCCTTTAATTTGCTCAAATATAGAGAAATTATCTTTTTTATCTGCTCTAATTTTGATGATGCCATCAAAAATAAAATTCCCTCCACAGGCACAGGAGACAAAATAAAGTATAAATCACTAAGTGGACCTCGATTTTTTTGATACTCATATAGTCGTTGTCCAACACTCTTTATTTGTTCTGCAATTGATGTTAGAAGCTCTGTCTGAGTTTTAGATAAATTCAATCTATTGGCAACAGAACTGAGCTCAACTGTATTTGACTCATAAGTTAGACCCAAAAAAAAGACCACCCATCTTGTGGGCGAAGGAGATGTGTATAAAAGGGAATACCAATCTAAAACCTTTTTTATTTCCTCTAATATCCTAATTTTCTTGTTGTTTAATTTTAATACTGGATGAATTTTATATAATATGTCAAAGGACTCCATCCTCTTTAGACAGGGAATTGGATCTTCCTCTTCAAGGATTAGTTTTAACTCATGAAATATCCTGCTACCAGAAAGTTTATTAAGCATATCCAACTTTAAGGCATTTTTAATCAATCTTTCTGTTTGCACACCCAGTGTGAAATTGTACCTCTGTTCAAATCTAAGGGCACGGAGTATCCTTGTTGGATCTTCGATAAAACTAAGTGAATGTATGACCCTAATCTTTTTTTCCTTTATGTCTTTTTGGCCACCAAAAAAGTCAACGAGTTTTCCGAAATTTTCTGGATTTAATTCAATGGCCAAGGCATTTATTGTAAAATCCCTTCTAAAAAGATCTAATTTTATTGAAGAGAGTTCCACTGTTGGAAGTGCTGCTGGATGCTCGTAGTATTCCAACCTTGCTGTGGCAACATCTATCTTCTGTCCATCTGGCAGAATTACCACTGCAGTTTGAAACTTTTTATGGGCCCTGATCCTTCCTCCTAACTCTTTGGCAAACCTTGCAGCAAATTTAATACCATTTCCTTCAACTACTATATCAATGTCCAGATTAGGACGAGACAAAAGTATATCCCTCACAAACCCACCCACTGCATAGACATTGTATCCCAGTTTCTGACCAAGCTCACCAGCCATTTTTAAAATATTAAATATAGGCTCAGGCAGTCTACTTCTCATAAGGGATTTTATGTTTTTGTCTTGTCTTTTTTCAGGCAAAAAAGCTTCTGGTATCCTGGCTGGCTCTTCTACCATCCAGTTTATTAAATCTGTACGGGTCACCACTCCAATCACCTTGTCATTTTCTACTACAGGAACAAGCCTCTGACGCTGATCAATTATAATCTCCATTACTTTATATAAACTGTCCTTGGGTTTCACAGTGGATATGTTTGTCCTCATATATTCAGCCACAGGCAAATTGCCCAATCCATGGGAACTTGCCTTTTCTGCCACTTGATGTTCTAAAATTCCAACACACCTTCCCCCTTCCTTGTCTAGAACAGGAACTGCCTTTAAACCATAATGAGTCATAATATGGGCAGCCCTTGCTAGGGGCTCTTTTTCAGTGACACACCTTGGAGGTGATGACATCAAAAAGGATACTTTTATTTCTGGATTTATGTGGGAATAAAGTAAACCAAATAATTCATCTTCCACCTGAGACAAAGTTTTGTCTTTTATAGTGGCTGAAGCAGCATAAGGATGTCCACCACCACCTAATGACGCACAAATTTTTCCAACATCCACATTGGGAAGTTTGCTCCTTGCTATAACAAAAATACGATCCTGCATCCTTGCTATGACAAAGAGGACTGAAATGTTCTCTATTTCTATCAATTTATGGACAACAACTGCAAAATCCTTCACATATGAATCGGTTGAAATTGTTGCAATGTATATATCAATACCATTAATATTGTGGTTAGTAAGGGACTCAATAAGATCATTTAAAAGAGACACTTGCACAGCATCTAAGTCCTTGTGCATAAACTCTGAAATCAAGACCACATCCATACCTTTTTTTCTAAGCCAGGCTGCAGCCTCAAGATCCTCAGGTTTTGTTGATGAAAACAAAAACCCCCCTGTATCCTCATAAATTCCCATACCCATTATAGTTGCTTCTTCAGGAGTAATATGAATTCCCTTATCTTTTATTATTGATACCAAAATAGAAGTAGCTGCACCTATTTCTTTTACCACTTTTTTATCAGCATCAACATCTTCTTCTGTATCAGGATGGTGATCAAAAACATGGACTTCAACATCTCCCTTTTCCAGAATTTGTCTTATGTGGGGCACGCGGGATTTCTGTCTTGTATCACATATAACAACCCTTTTAACTGCATCCTGATCAATATCTTTTATTGAATAAAAATTAAGCAAATATGTTGTGCTTTGAATAAAAAAATTCCTCATAGATTTTTCCTGAGTTCCAGGAAAGACCAAAACAGCCCCTGGGTAGAGTTTACCTGCGGCTACCATTGAAGAAATACAGTCAAAGTCAGCATTCATATGACAGGTAATAATGGTTTCAGCCTTAATTTTTTTTCTCTGGTTCA
>NZ_JBMYBT010000070.1:0-5484 GCF_053993635.1 Desulfothermus sp.
AATTATTTTAACTCAAACTCTTTTATAGGTATATAGATAGGTCCAGTTGGTTTTAAAATGCTTTGCCATAAAATAAATCTATCAATGGTTATCTCGGGCCAAGTGAGCTCATTTAAATATTTTAATAACTCCTTCCAATTGTCTTTTAAATGAGCATATTTTATCCGTCCTATAGTGAGATGAGGCTTAAATGGTCTATCATCTCCCTTAATTCCAATAGATGATAGGAATGAAGAAACTTCTTCTGCGAGTTTTATACATTCTCCATATCCATTTTTGGTCCCCACCCAAAGAACGCGTGGTCTTTTGATATTTGGAAAATATCCACCACCTCCTGCCTGCAAGATAAATGGAGCTACTGAAACATTTTCAAGAGTATCTTTAATTTGATCTACTTTTTTTTCATTAACTTCACCAATAAAGAATAAAGTTAAATGGAAATTTTTTTCTTGTGTCCACTTAATCTTAGACAATAATTTATTTGCCCAGTTGTTTTTTATTTTTTTTAAATTTTTTTTGTATTCATCGACAAAAGGAATTCCTACAAAAACACGCATCTAATAACTCCATATAAATTAATAAATATTCAATTTTAACTTAAAACTAAAAACAAAATAGATTCAATAACCTCACACATACAACCTAATGTATCTCCAGTTATGCACCCCAAGGTCTTTTTATAATAAAAAATAATTAAAAATGTTGATATAAAAAAAACACTATTTAACAAAAAGCAATCTTTACCTAGATAAAGAGAGATAAAAATTATAAAAGCAAATGGAATAAATTCTTTTAATTTTACATTTGATGCAAAAAAACCTTTAGCAGTACCCTGTTCCCTACAATATCCCAAGAATTTCATTGCAATAACCATAGAGGTCCTGGAATATGCAGGTATTAAAGTAATTATTAAAAATCTGTTATTATCTATGCCCTTTATACCAAAATATTTAATTCCAAGAACGCCTACAATGGCCAGGACGCCCATTGTACCAATCCTGGAATCTTTCATTATTTTAAGCATATCTTCCATGGACCTATGACTAAATATACCATCAGCAGTATCAGCCAGTCCATCTAAGTGAAGTGCACCTGTAAGAAATACAAACATAATTACATCTAGCCATGAGGTCGTGCTAACTGGAAAAATCTGAGACATAAAAAAATCAAAACTGGCCACTATAAGTCCCAAAAATAGGCCAACTATAGGGAAATAGGCTCTTATTTTATCAGGGGAAAATTCCAATTTGATCTTTTTAGGAATAGGAATAGTTGTCAAAAATAGTAATGCTTCCAGAAAATTTTTCATTTTTTAACCTTTTATTAGATTTGGAATTCCACAGGTAACAAAGTAAACTTTGTCTGCCACTTTTGCTACTTTTTGATGCATAATTCCCACAACATCCCTGTATTTTCGAGAAACTTCATTTAATGGGACAATTCCAAGACCAACTTCATTGGATACAAGTATTAACAACCCTCTATTTTTTGCAATTACCTCTAAAAGTTTTTGTATCTCAACTTCAATTTCCTGGATGGTAAGACCCTTATAAAAAAGATTGTTGACCCACATTGTGAGGCAATCTACCAATACGACGTATCCTTTAATCACAACACCATTTAATCTATCTGGCAAATCATATGCACATTCTAAGGTCTCCCACTCATCTCCCCTCTCTTTTTTATGTTTTTTCACCCTGTCTTCCATTTCCTCATCACACACAATGGAAGTTGCAACATAGATCTTCTTTTGGTCTAAATATTTGTCCGCTAATTCTAATGCAAAGCTGCTTTTGCCACTCTTACATCCACCAATTATAAAAATCGTCTCCATAAAGGAATTTTCTCCTGTTTTAAACCATCATATATGGCGCAAAATAATACTATTAACATGTTAGATGAAACCCAGCACCGACCTTTCTACCTTCTTTATATAACCTGTTAAATTCAGAGATGGCGTCTTTTGTTGGTTTTTCTATAAGTTTAATTTTTTGTTTTTTCAAATAATTTTTAAGGGAAGGATCAACTTTCATCAAACCAGGATCACCCTGGCCTATTACAATAATTTCCACGCCATGTTCAAGTATATCTTTTATATCTCTTTGTAACACCTTGTGTCCTTCACTTCGCCACCAATTGGGGATAACGATATTTCCTATTATCTTCAAATCATGGGTATATGTTTTTCCTGATATCTTAATATATCCAAATCTATACTCTTGTATCTGAACCATATATCCCTCCCATAAACAAAACAAAAAAGGCTGGTCAAAAGACCAGCCTTTTTCATCTTTATTGGTTTCATATCTATTAATACATGCCACCCATACCAGCACCAGGTGCAGGCATGTTCTTATCTTTTTCCTCTGGTTTTTCACAAATTGCAGCCTCAGTTGTTAAGAGCAAGGATGCAATAGAGGATGCATTTTGAATTGCAATCCTGGTCACTTTCTTTGGATCAATTACACCAGCCTTGAGAAGGTCTTCATACTCACCAGTGGCTGCATTAAATCCAAAGGCACCTTTCTCAGATTTTACTTTCTCAACCACTAAAGAGCCCTCATAACCTGCATTTGCGCAGATCTGACGCAGAGGCTCTGTGAGTGCATTTTTGATAATTTCAATACCTGCTTTCTCATCTTCATCAGCGGCCTTTAAAGCTTCAACTGCCTCAATGCATCTGATAAGGGCTACGCCACCACCAGGAACAATACCTTCCTCAACAGCTGCCCTGGTTGCATTAAGTGCGTCTTCTACCCTGGCCTTCTTTTCCTTCATCTCGGTCTCAGTTGCAGCACCAACATTAATTACTGCAACACCACCTACTAACTTGGCCAGACGCTCCTGTAATTTCTCCCTATCATAGTCAGAAGTGGTCTCTTCAATTTCAGCCCTGATCTGGTTAACCCTGGCTTTGATGTCTTCTGGTTTTCCAGCACCATCAATTATTGTGGTATTTTCTTTGTCAACAATTATCTTTTTGGCCTCGCCAAGGTCATTTAAAGTAGCATTTTCAAGCTTGATACCCAGATCCTCTGAGATCACCTGACCACCAGTTAAGATAGCAATGTCCTGCAACATTGCCTTTCTTCTCTCTCCAAAACCAGGAGCCTTTACTGCACATACCTGCAAGGTTCCCCTTAATTTGTTCACAACCAATGTAGCAAGGGCTTCTCCCTCTACGTCTTCAGCAATAATCAACAAAGGCTTACCCTGTTTTGCAACCTGCTCTAACACAGGGAGTAGGTCCTTCATTGCAGATATCTTTTTCTCATGAATCAAAATGTATGCATTTTCCAGCTCACATGTCATCTTCTCGGCATTGGTCACAAAGTATGGAGAGAGGTAACCTCTATCAAACTGCATACCTTCAACAAAATCTAGGGTATTCTCGAGACCTTTGGCCTCTTCTACAGTAATAACTCCCTCTTTCCCAACCTTGCTCATTGCATCAGCAATGAGGTTACCTATTGTTGGATCATTGTTGGCAGAGATTGTACCTACCTGTGCAATGTCCTTTTCATCTCTGGTTGGAACAGCGATCTCTTCTAATTTTTTAACAACTGCATCAACGGCCTTATCAACACCTCTCTTAATGATCATGGGATTTCTGCCAGCAGCAACTAATTTAATGCCTTCATTGAATATTTTCTGGGCAAGGATGGTTGCTGTTGTGGTACCATCACCAGCAATGTCAGATGTCTTGCTGGCAACTTCTTTTACCATCTGGGCGCCCATATTTTCAAACTTATCTTCCAATTCAATCTCTTTTGCAACTGTTACACCATCTTTTGTGATAACTGGAGATCCAAAAGACTTTTCAATAACAACATTCCTTCCCTTTGGACCTAAAGTTACCTTCACAGCATTTGCAAGTTTATCTACTCCAGCCTTTAATTTTGCTCTTGCATTCTCACTATATAAAATTTCCTTTGCAGGCATATTACCCACCTCCTTTTAAAATTTAGTTTTCAATAATAGCAACAATATCATCTTCTCTCATGATGAGATATTCTTCACCCTCAATCTTTACCTCGGTTCCTGCATATTTGCTAAACATTACCTTGTCCCCAACCTTTACAGACATCTCAATCCTCTTTCCATCATCAGTAAGCCTACCAGGACCAACAGCAATTACTTCACCTTTGATTGGCTTTTCTTTTGCAGTATCAGGAATAATAATTCCACCTTTTGTCTTTTCCTCTTCCTCTAAACGCTTAACCAACACACGATCATGCAATGGTTTTAACTTCATAGCCTCCACCTCCGTTTTATTTTGTTGTTTTTATTATCTCAAATTTATTATTAGCACTCTTTAGTTGCGAGTGCTAACAAAACCAATATAACCTAGTGCCTTAATGGACGCATGTAAATATAAACTCGATTTTTTAGTTGTAAAGATCGGAAAATAAATTTTTTTATATTTTTTATTTAACCTACTAAAATACTTTACAATTTTTTATCAGATTCCTCTACTGCTCGACTCATTTCTTCTCTTAACTCTTTTAATTTTTTCTCTAATTCAAAATCATAAATAGCCAGGATTTGAGCTGCAAGATAAGCTGCATTTCTCGCTCCAACCTTGTCAATGGCAACAGTTGCAACAGGATATCCAGGGGGCATTTGTACAGTGGAGAGAAGAGAGTCCATACCTCCTAAGGAAGATGCATTAATAGGAACTCCAATAACAGGTCGTATAGTCCTCGCTGCAACTGCTCCAGCAAGGTGGGCTGCAAGACCAGCAGCACAAATAAACACCTTACACCCCTTTTCTTCTAAGTCTTTGATTAAATTTTCAGTCCTATCAGGGGTCCTGTGGGCAGATGTTACATGAAACTTATAACTAATACCCAATTTTTCCAACACCTCCACACAGGGAACCATTTTCTCTTTATCTGAAATACTCCCGATAAAAATAGCTACATCTACCATAAATTCCTCCTGGTTTGACAGCGCAATTAAAACCTTTGTTTAATCTTTCAGAAAATTAATTTAAGGCAAGATAAAAAGGGAGGAAGGGAGACGGAGAGGGAGGGATTCGAACCCCCGGAGGGCTATCAACCCTCAGTAGTTTTCAAGACTACCGCCTTCGACCGCTCGGCCACCTCTCCGTGGGATCAACAATGATAATGATATATTTTAAAAATTTCAAGCTTTTTATTCAACTTTTTATAAAAATTTTAGATAATTAATTGATATTATTGTTTTTTCAACCTTCTTTTTACAGAACTATATTTTGAGGACAATTACCCTGATTGAAGTCAAAGGTTTGGAGCTTATGCTAAATAAAAATAAAAGCTATAACAGTCCATTTTTTATAGGGGCTTAATAAACTTATCTAACAATGATCTTTAGTCCCTGTATACACAAAATTTTTTGCAATCATCTTAAAAAAAGACCCTTTATCAATACCAATTGGGTTTTTACACCTGGGACAAAGTATTTTCCCATCTTTCTCATCCCATCCAAAGGCCTTGGTTATCC
>NZ_JBMYBT010000071.1:0-5345 GCF_053993635.1 Desulfothermus sp.
GCGGCGTGGAGTTGACTCTGCCTATTTTCTTAGGTGGTCGCAGGATATATAATTATAAGGCAAGCAAGTTAATAAAAGATATTTCAGTTGACAGATATTTTTTTACAAAGCAAGAGCTAATTTATAACATAGCTTCTACTTATCTAAAAATTATTGAGACAAAAAAGGCGATTTTAGCTGAAGATAAGAATATTGAATTACTTACCAAGCAACTAAAAGATATAGAGATCAGCCTCAAGGTGGGTAAGGTTGCTCCTGTTGATAAAATGAAGGTCCTTGTGCCTATTGCAAATCAAAGGGCGAAAAAAAAGACCTTAGAACAAAATATCCTGGTGCTCCAGCAGATTTTAAAGAGGCTAATTGGAATAGAACAGGGACTTTTTATTGCACCAGATCCAGGCGAAAAAATAGATTTTAAACTTAAATATAAATTAACTGATTTTGATAAGCTGTATTTTCTCGCAAAACAAAACAGACCAGAATTTAAAACAGCAAAAAAACAGATTGAAGTAGCAAAATTAAATCTTAAAAAACAAAAATCTAAACGGCTTCCAGATCTAAATCTATCTGCTCAATATAGCTTAAGATCAGGCTCACCATATGATCAGGATGGTCCTCCAGGTGCTATTGACCATGAAGATTACTGGCAGGCATCTTTAAATTTAGAGATACCTATTTTTTATGGTGGTGCCATTGTGAATAATATTTCCAGGGCCAGGATGCAACTTTATGCAGCAAAACAAAGATTAAAAGATGTAGAATTTGATTTAAAAAGAGATATAGCCCAGGCAATATCAGATATTATTTCTTCAAAATATGGACTGGATGCAGCAAATAACAATAAAAAATTGGCATTAGAGGTACTTCGAATAGAAAGATTAAAATATAAAATGGGGAAAAATACAATTAATGATGTGTTAGATGCGCATGCAAATTTACTCGACGCAGAGCTGGACTACATTAAATATTCATTTAAGTATAATATTTCAAAATTGTATTTATATAAGGCTATAGGTTATGATCTTGAAAGGATTATACAAAATAAATGAGGTGTAAATAATGAATAAGATAAATAAAAGATTTACACTAATTATTGGTGTTATAATTTTAATATTTATTATGGCTCTATTTGTAATTAAGGCAAAAAAAAGACTTGCCTTGGCTCCAGTTTATAAATTACGTCCTGTTGTAGTTAAGGTTGCAAAGGTAAAAAAGCAAAATGTAGAATTAAAAATGCATTATTTGGCAAGACTTACCTCAGATGTAACCTCAGATATTTGTCCAAAAATAAATGCACAAATAATTAAAATATATCATGATGAAGGTGATCTTGTAAAAAAGAATGAAATTCTTTGTCAGCTCTATAATAAGGATATTGTAGATAAAATGGAGGAAATAAATGCAAAAATAGAAGAGATAAAATCAAAGATCAGGGCAGTAAAATCAGAAATTCTGGCTGCCAAAAGTGATTATGAATATATAAAGATGGAGTATATAAGGGCAAAAAAATTGTATAAAGGAAAGGCTGTAAGTGAATCTTATTTAGATCAATCTAAGGCAAGATATGAAGTATCTAAACAAAAGGTTATATCATTAGAACAAAATTATAATGCTCTACAACATGCCTTAGATGGTGCCTATGCCAGTTTAAAACAAATAAAGGTATTGCTTTCTTATACCATAATACGTGCACCTTATGATGGGATAGTCTCGCAGCGCTTTCAAGACTTAGGAGATATGGCCACTATATCTAAGCCAATTTTTGAGATGTATTCACCTGATAAGATAAAACTGGTATTCTCTGTTGTTCAGGAAGATGTAAATAAGATTAGACCGGGAATAGACGTAAAAATAAGCTGGCCTAAAGAATATAGAACAAAAGGGCTCCCTAAAGTTGCAAAGGTTACAAAGATATATCCATCTCTAATACAGGGAAAGGCCACTGTTGCTGAAGCGTATCTCGGTACTTTGCCACCTTGCGTAAAAATAGGCAGTTTTATTCCAATTGATGCAATAGTTGATAAAAAATTAGGGCTAGCCATACCAACAAGTGGTATAATTCCAATAAAGGGTAATTCCAAAGGAGTTTATTTAGTCAAAAATAACAAATTGGAATTAGTAAAAGTTGATATCTTGTTATCCTCACCTGAATATACGATTATTAGAGGCAGGGTACAAGAGGGAGATTTAGTGGTTATAGGAGATTATTTAAAATGGACACAACTATCTCCTAAAATGGAGGTTAGAGCAGTTCTATGAAACCACATGAATTTGCAATAAAACATCCCTGGGCTGTATTGGTTGTATCTATGCTAATTTCCATTATGGGAATTAGGGCGTTTTTTACAATGCCTACAGAGTATTTCCCTGATACCCATAGACCCCAGGTTGCAGTTATTACAGTTGAACCTGGTGCTTCCTCTGAAGATATTAGCCACAGGATAACTCAGATACTGGAAAAGGAATTATATTCCATAGACAAGGTGAGGAAAATAACTTCCTCATCCCGTGATGAAGTATCAGCAATCAGCATTGAATTTGAATATTCAAAGCCGGTTGCACAGGCAGTGGTGGATGTTACCAATGCCATTTCCAGGGTCAGGGCAGACCTTCCAAAAGACATTTTAGAGCCTAGAATTTATAAAATAACAGATGCCACGAGGCCAGTTTTGACCCTGGCCCTTAGCCCTAAAAAAGGAAGCAATCTGGACTTAACACATATTAGGCTGCTTGCTGAAAACCAGATCAAGGATTATTTGTTAAATATAGATGGTGTATCTGATATTGATGTCTTTGGTGCCCATAAACCAGAAGTATGGGTAGTCTTAAATAAAGATAAATTAGATGGATTTAAACTAACATATTTAGATGTTTTATCTGCAATAAAAAAACAAAATATCGCTCATCCAGCAGGTCCTATATATACAAAGGACAGCGAAATTTTAATAAAGACAGAAGGCGAATTTAGTAATTTAGATGATCTAAGAAATTTGGTAATTTCAAGGAAAGACAAAACAGATATCCTTTTAAAGGATGTGGCAGATGTCAAGTTTTTTTACAAAGATCCATCCAGCCTATACCATGGTAATTTTCATCCAGCCATAGCAATAAATGTTCTCAGGCCCGATAAAGGCAGTGTCATATATGCAATAAAAAATGTAAAAAAGCATCTTCCTGAAATGGAAAAAAAATGGCCCCAGATAAAATTTGAAATAACAGATGATCAGGAGCCTTTAATTGATAGAAATACATCAGGTATGAGGTCATCTTTATACATGGCCATAATTTTGACTGTAATTATTATATTTTTATTTTTAGCAGATATTAGGTCATCTGCCATTTCCTTAATTAGTATTCCCTTGTCTTTTTTATTTGGTGTTACCCTCCTTAGTTTTACTAAATATACAATTAACATTGTAACCTTATCTGGTCTTATTATTGCCACTGGAATGGTAGTAGATGCAACAGTAGTAGTTGTTGAAAATATAAATAGATATAGGAGGGATTATAAAGGTGACCCTCGTAGTTTAGTCACTGATGCAGTATCAGAAATTTTGCTTTCAATTATTGCCGGGATGTTGACCACAGTGGTGATGATAATTCCTATTATGTTTTCAGGTGGATATGTTGAAAAGGTGCTCAGGCAATTTACCCTTGTTCTTTCTCTATCACTGGTTGGGTCCCTTTTGGCAGCAATTTTTGTAGTACCGCCACTAGCGTTAAAATTTGGCTCATCTTCAGGAGGTAAAAAAAATTTCTTGGAGGGATCTGTTCTGTGGTTTGGAAAAATTGTTGATAAAATAGCTGATGGATATGTTGCCCTTTTAAAGATGTGTCTAAATCATAGGTTTATAACTATGGCTGTTGTGATAATATTTTTTATTGCTACTATGAAAATTACCTTGCCAATAATAGGACGTGAGCTCATGCCTCCAATGGATACAGGTATTATGAAGATATTTTTTGAAATATCTCCAAGGGCAAAGATATCTCAGATGGAGAAGGTGCTATCAAAAGTGGAAGCAGTGATAAAAAGGCAAAAAGGAGTAATAAGTGTATCTTCAGTTGTGGGTTCTGAGCCAGGGGAGATTTCATTTGGAGCTGGCGGACAGACAAAACAACAGGCAATGATAACAGTAAATTTAGTAACAAGGGATAAGAGAAAGAAGACCATTTGGGAAATTGAGGATGAAATTAGAAGAGAGATTTCCAATATACCTGGAATTAAGACATATCAGGTATATGAGTTCGGAGCAACACCAATGGCAACTTCCAGGGCCCCAATTGATTTGGTTATATATGGCGATTCTCCCAAGATGTTATCACACATAGCAGATGAAATAAAAACACGCATGGATGGGGTGATAGGTCTTTATGATTTCCACAAAAGCTGGTGGTTGGATAAACCAGAATTTAGGGTGCATGTGAAACAAAGGATAGCGAGGTATTATGGAATTACTCCAGAGGATGTAGCTCAGCAGCTAAATTTACAAATAGGTGGTTTAATTCCATCCAGATTTAGATTAAAGGATTTTCTGGATGTCCCAATTCGGGTATCATTAGAGGATTCATCTATAAAAAACAAAGAAGATCTCTTAAATTTAACCATATTCACCCCCAGGGGAAAGATTCCTTTGAGGGCTATTGCTGATGTAACATTGAAAAATGTTCAAACTGTTATTACCAGAGAGAATCTACGAAATACCATAGACTTAACAGGCTACAACAGAATTTACCGACTGACACAGGTTATGGACCAGATAAAAAAGAGGCTAAAAGGGATTCAACTCCCAGAAGGATATGGGATAAAATTATCAGGCACAGTAGCAGACATGAAGGATTCAATGCCGCGGGTGATGAAGGCTGTAGTGCTTGGATTTGCCTTACTTATTGTGCTTTTGGCAGGTACTTTTGAATCTTTTGTCCTCCCCTTGCCAATTCTTATAGCAATCCCCTTAGCAGTAATGGGCTCTTTATGGGGACTTTTGATTTACAACAAACCCATGTGCATGCCTGCAATGATGGGAATGTTGCTCCTTGCTGGAATTGTAATTAATAACTCAATATTTTTAATAGATTTTATTAAACAGGCCCGCAGAAAAGGTATGGAGAGAGATAAGGCATTGATAAACTCAGTAAGACTAAGACTTAGACCTGTTTTAATGACTACAATTTCCACCTTTGTGGGAATGCTTCCAATAATCTATGAAACAGCAATTGGTCTGGAAAGGATGTCCCCACTTGGCACAGCTGCTGGTTTTGGCCTCCTTGTGGGGACAATAATGACAATGGTTATAACTCCAGTGACATATTCTTTGTTAGATGATTTTGGTAGGTTTTTTAAA
>NZ_JBMYBT010000072.1:0-21774 GCF_053993635.1 Desulfothermus sp.
CTGACAATTGGTCACGGAAAATATCTTTTACAAGGAGAGCTGGGAACAGGGAAAACAACATTTGTCAGGTTCTTTGTTGAAATGTTGCCAGGCTCAGAGCAAGCAGAAGTAAGTAGCCCCAGTTTTAACCTATTTAATATCTACCCAACTTCACCAGAGATAATTCATGTTGACTTATATAGGTGCGTGGATTTAGAAGAAGAGGTTTTAGAGTATCTGTCATCTAATGACAATATTGTGTTTGTGGAGTGGTGTGAAAGGCTGCCCAAGATTTATTGGCCATTGGAGCATATATTAGTTGAATTTAAATTTAAAGGAAACAGGAGATTTATTGAGATTAAACTCAAGGGAGCTAAATTTTCCCCATTGATAGATATTATAGGCGAAAAAAATACATAATTTATTAATTAGTGGTTACAGGTTATAGTATAAAGAACTAGTTGAAATAAAAGGGAAAAAAGGAGTGAGGCATCCCATGAAAATCATTGTACAAAAATTCGGGGGAACTTCTGTTGCTGGACTTGAAAGAATGAAACAGGTAAAGGCCAAGGTAGAGAAAAAATTAAAAAAAGGGTATAAAGTTGTAGTTGTGCTCTCAGCAATGGCAGGTGAAACTGACAGATTAATAAAACTTGCAATGGAATTTTCTAAAAAGCCAGATCCTGCAGAAATGGATGTACTGTTAACAACAGGAGAACAGGTCTCTGTGGCCCTTTTTTCAATGCTCTTGAAAGATGCAGGCATAAAGGCCAGATCTCTATTGGGATTCCAAATCCCAATTCACACTGACAAGGCCTATGGAAAGGCTAGGATACTGGATATAGACACAGAAAAACTCATTGAACTATTAAAGACAAATGATGTTTTAGTTGTGGCAGGATTTCAAGGATGCGATTTTCAGCAAAATCTAACAACTTTGGGAAGAGGTGGTTCTGATACCTCTGCAGTGGCATTGGCAGCTGCATTAAATGCAGAACTTTGTGAAATATATACAGATGTAGATGGTGTCTATACAACAGATCCCAATGTATGTTCCAATGCCAGAAAGCTTCCTAAGATTGCATATGATGAGATGTTGGAGATGGCATCAATGGGTGCCAAGGTGCTACAGATAAGGTCAGTAGAATTTGCAAAAAAATATAACGTGCCTATACATGTTAGATCTACTTTCTCAGATGAGCCGGGCACGTTGGTTGTAAAGGAGGATGATGTTATGGAATCAGTACTTGTATCAGGAATAGCTTATGATAAAGATCAGGCAAGAATTACACTTACAGAGGTATATGATGAGCCAGGGGTTGCTGCAGCAATATTCGAACCCCTTGCTGCCCACAATATTGTTGTAGATATGATAGTCCAGAACCCTTCCCATGAAGGTAGAACTGATATAACTTTTACTGTCAGCAGAAAGGAAATGGATGATGCTATAAAAATAATTGAAAGGATAAAGGACCAAATAGGCGCAAAAGAGGTATTTTATGATAAAAAAGTTGCAAAGGTCTCAGTTATTGGTGTTGGAATGAGAAACCACTCTGGAGTTGCAGCAATTGCATTTCGTGCATTAAAATCAGAAAATATAAATATTTTGATGATTAGCACATCAGAAATCAAGATATCCTGTCTAATTGAAGAAAAATACACAGAACTCGCTGTTAGGACATTGCATGAAGCATTTGGACTGGACAAAGAACCAGAGATGGAGAGTCTATAATGGGAAATAAAGTATTTATTTATGATACTACATTAAGGGACGGATCTCAGGCAGAAGAAGTAAATTTTTCCCCTGAAGACAAAATCAGAATTGCAAGAAAATTAGATGAAATTGGAATTGATTATATAGAAGGTGGGTGGCCATCTTCTAATCCTACAGATGAAAACTTTTTTAAAGACATTAAAAACTATGAATTTAAGCATTCAAAGATAGCTGCCTTTGGTAGCACACATCACCCTAAGCTAAATGTAAACACAGATGACTCCTTTAAAAAGGTCCTTGATGCAGATACCGACGTAATTACACTGGTTGGAAAATCCTGGGACATACATGTGAAAGAGGCTTTAAAAACCACGTTAGACAGGAATCTGGAAATAATTTATGACTCAATTAAGGCTGCCAAAAACAAGGCAAAAGAAGTATTTTTTGATGCGGAACACTTTTTTGATGGTTATAAGGAAAACAAAGAATATACAATGGCCTGCATAAAAAAGGCATATGAGGCTGGAAGTGACTGCATTGTGCTTTGTGATACAAATGGCGGTTGCCTCACAATGGAGATAAAGGAAATTATCGAGCAGGTATTAAAGGAATTTCCAGAGCCAGAATATGGTATCCATGTGCACAATGATGCGGAACTTGCTGTTGCAAATACTATTGTTGCAGTGAACCTTGGCATAAGACATGTGCAGGGCACAATTAATGGATATGGAGAGAGATGTGGAAATGCTAACCTATGCTCAATCATACCAAATTTAGAGTTAAAAATGGGTCTTAAGTGCCTTCCTGAGGGAAATTTAAAAAAACTTACTTCACTGGCTAGATTTGTTGCAGAAATTGCCAATCTCTCTCCTTTTAAAAGACAACCATATGTTGGAGAGTCTGCATTTGCACACAAAGGGGGCATACATGTTAGCGCTATTATGTCCAATCCAAGGACGTATGAACATATTCCTCCTGAAAAGGTTGGAAACAGGCAACGGGTTTTACTCTCTGATCTTGCAGGCAAAAGTAATATAATCTTTAAGGCAAAACAATTTGGACTCAATCTAAAAAAAGAAGATCCAATTGTATTGGAACTATTAGAACAAATAAAAAATTTGGAGATGCTTGGTTACGAATTCTCTGTTGCTGAAGCATCTTTTGAACTCCTTTTGTACAAAACATTGGGGAAGGTGAGAAAATATTATGAATTAATTGGTTTCAGGGTGCTTGATGCAATGCAAAAGGAGATTGAAGAGCCAATATCAGAAGCAACTGTTATGGTGCGCGTCGGTGGAATGCTTTCCCATACAGCTGCCACAGGTAAAGGACCAGTAAATGCCCTTGATAATGCCCTTAGAAAGGCACTTGAAGGATTTTATCCTAACCTAAAGGAGATGAAGCTCTTAGACTTCAAGGTTCGTGTACTCACTCCAAAGGATCCAGAATTCGCAGGCACTGCATCTATGGTCAGGGTATTTATTGAATCTGGAGATCAAAAACAAAGGTGGATTACTGTTGGTGTATCTTATAATATTATTGAAGCCAGTTGGAAGGCCTTACAAGACTCGGTAATTTATAAACTCTTTAAAGATGACAGGGAAAAGGGAAATGGAATATAGGGTTAAAATTACATACATATATCACAGTTCCTTTTTAGTTGAATTTCCAGAATGCAATTTTTTATTTGATCTTCCCCATGGTGATCATTTACCTAAACAAGCAATAGACGTCTTAAAAAAATCTTTAAATTCAAATCCTCTGTATGTCTTGTTTTCACATTCCCATGATGATCATTTTAATCCAGATATAGAAGATATTATTGCACCGTTTACATCTGAATACAAATTTATTATATCCTATGATATTTATGCGGATTATGCGTCTAAATTTGCAAGTAATACGTATATATTGGAGCCTGAAGATGAAGTAAATATAGATAAAATAAAAATAAAGGCTTATGAAAGCAATGATCTGGGTAATGCTTATCTTATTTCATTTAAAAGAGTAAATATATATTATGGAGGAGACCTAGCTGAATGGATCTGGCCTGATACCAAGGATGAAGAAAAGGAATTTATAAAGAGCTATTTTGAAGAAATATTAAAGGAATTAAGATTAGAAAAAATTCATATAGGTTTTTCAAACATGGATCCAAGGCTTAAAAACTTTGGTGGAGGAATAAAATTTTTACAAATGGTTCAGCCAGATTTATTTATTCCAATGCATACCTTTGGGAGATACGACCATTTAACAAGACTTAAACAAATAGATTTGCCCTTAGACAAAGAAGTATTCATCTATTCAAAAATAGGGGATAAAATTGAGAAACACATAGATGTATAGTTATTCATCAAAGTCCATTCTAACTTATATGGGAGGTAGCTTTACCTCCCATTATATGACCTTAAAAAATATTCAAGAACTTATAAGAGAAGCACCTGAAAAAGTAGATACATCGATAATACTTATACTGGAAAAAGTATTAAAACAAAAAGGTCATGATACACAAAAACTTGCATCTATTTTATACAGAGAAGCAGCAAACCTGCTCAGAGATATATCAATAAAAATAAAAGATTCCAATAAAAAAAGACTCTCACTTAATATATTAAAGAGATATTCATTAAATATCATAAACCGCTCATCCCTTTCTGCCTCCTTTGCCCTGGGAACACTTCCATTAAACATAAAAGGACCAGACATAAACTCTATTGAGATTTCTGATGGTATTTTAAAAATAGACCATGATATTTTATTTGATAAACTTAAGGTTAAACCTATTTACAAGACTAAAATGGGGAGGTCTTTTGTCTGGAAACTTAAAGATAGAAAAGAGTTTCTTGTGTTTAAGTTTTCCAAGGACCTAAGGGATATACAAAACCTGCTACTTGAGATAAAATGGATTAAATTACTTAAAAATTGTAGATGGAATCAGGTATTTGAAATACCAAGAGAAGTTAGTTTAAATGGAAAATATCTCTTTTGGCTCAAATCCTTTAAATTTCCGTGTATCTGTTTTTTTGTGTCACCAGATTATTTTTATTATCCCAATGGAGATGGCACAAAAAATAATGTCCCAGAACAAGAGTTTTTGAGTATTATATCAAAATGTGCCAACATTTTAGGGAATCTCACAGCCAATGGAATTATCCACACATCAGTAATCCCTTTATTTCACAACAGGACCCAGAGAACAAGGCGAGATGATGGGGGAATGTATTTGTGGGAGAGGGGTGGAAGGCTAGATAGATGGCTAGATTCAGCCCTTTATCCAAATATTGGTAAATCAGGTATAAGGGATTTTGAACACCTAATTAGCTATGATGGAGTAAATAAAAGAAGGCTGTACACTGAGATAGGAAATCACATGCTATCATTTTTTCTTATTATCGGAAGTTATTTCAGGATGAAATATCCTGAAAAAAGGGGACTAAATCCAGATGGATCCTTTGTTGATGTAAGGAAACTATTTGATAGAGAACTTTTTAAAAAATCAATTGAACTTGTTGTAAAAAACTATTTTTCTGGTTTCTGTGGTTATGATTTAAAAGAATTAAATTTTACGAAGATGGATCAATTTATTGACAGATTAATTGATGAAATGGGAGTTGATAGATATTTGGATGAAATACTCAGAACAGTGGATCAATTAGAGATGGATGACAATGAATTTAAAAGATTTCTAAAAAGCAAGGGCGTAACAGATGATGAGCTTGCCAAAATTAAAAAAGGAGAGAAGGATATAATCCTTAAAACAGGTCCGCATCTTGGAGAATTTAATGGCAGGATCTCTGTTCCTGAGCTAATCGATTTTATTGGAAGCACAGCAGCCTTAATTATTTCTTCAAAATACATAAATGAGATCCAGAAATAAAACTTGAGTTTCTGAGCTAATTTAAAAGATTGAGCCTGTAACATTATTTATGTAAATCCCTTATTGTCAAGATTAGAGTTAGTAGCCTTATTTATTCTCTCCTCAAAGTAGATATAGAGTTAGGGTAAATTTTGGATCAACTTCTAATAGCTCCTGTCCATTTTTTTGTTATGTCCTCTACGACCAGATAAGGTGTTAAAGTTAACAAAAAAATCCCCACCTTAGGGTCCTCAAAATTCCCCATCTCAGCCTAAATTTTTTTGTGTTTGTTACTCTTTTATCCAATAACTCTTATTTGCTATCTTTATCAGGTAAACAATATGACTTCAGCAATTGTGTCAACTACTTGTTACTCTGGTTGGATTGGTGACATCTTTAATTCATTCGGCCTATCAATAAATCTCCATTCTAAGATTAGAAGAAATTTTGATATCTCTATATAGTTCTTAAACTTGTAAATCCAAGAATCCCTAAAAGGAGTTTAAGTTTTATTAGTATTATCTTTTTTTTAATTTTATACTTGACATAATAATATTTTTTGTTTTAGGCAATTGAAAAGATATATTTTTTATATCTAAGTTATATTTAATTGCAAAAGAAATAAAGAAAAAGAAAATTTGATGCATAAAAAATATTTTTTTGCTATATTATGCTATATTTTAATAATACTTCACTCTTTTTTTAACTCACCTCTTTATGCTCATGGAGTGAGAGGTAAAACAGGGAGAGGAGGAATTGTTATAATTGCTGAATATACCACAGGTGAACCTATGAGCTATGCCAAGGTAGTAATCACTGCACCAGATAAGAAAATCCCTTTTCAGATAGGAAGAACAGACAGAAATGGGCGGTTTTGTTTCTATCCAGATATGCCAGGAAAATGGATGATAGTTGTGGAAGATGGAATGGGTCACAGACTTGAGATGAACTTGCCAGTTAAGCACATTGAACATCTTGAGGCCTCAGGAAACACTGAAAGCTCAGAGGAAAAGTTTATATCCAAGTATTTGATAGTTATTAGTGGGATTTCTATTATTTTTGGCATCTTTGGGAGCATTATGGCCTGGATTAGTCACAAAAAAATAAAAAAAGAGAATTCAGCTAAAGGATTGAAATAGGCAAGGACAATAAACAAGGAGGAGGGATTAAATGAAGAGTTGGAAATTGATTATATTTTTAATGTTAACCTTATTAGTTTTTATTTCATCTCCTGGTTTAAGTGAGGAGGAAAAACAAGGGGAAAAGATGGTGGCAACAAGAATGAATGAGGTGGTAGTCACTGCCACACGGTCGAAGATCTCGGTATTTGATGCACCTCAAAGTGTAACAGTTATCTCCAGAGAGGAGATCATGGCCTCTCCCTTTGACCGTTGGGAGGATATTGTTCGTAGTGTTGTAGGTATGTATAACTATAGGCATTATGCAGTTCAAACACATGGTATTGCAAGTCCATTAAAGATGCGAGGGGTAGGTGAACACAGGATCTTGATATTGGTAGACGGAGTTCCACAAAACGACAATTTCAACAATGCCATTGCCTGGGTGGCATGGGGTCATATCCCCAAGCAAGCCATTGAACGTATTGAAATTGTCCGGGGACCTGCCTCGGCAATTTACGGTTCAGAAGGACTTGGGGGCGTAATTAATATTATTACAAAAAAACCAAAAACTGGCAGACAATCCTCAGTGGAAGGTGAAATAGGCACAGCAAATACCTATAAAGGAGATATCTTTCATTCTCAAAAAATTAAAAATTTTGGCTTCCTGGTGGCGGGTGGGTATGAAGATAGTGATGGATTTTACATGGTAAAACACCACAAACCTTATGAAATCAAACGTGATAGAGAAGTTGGTAAAGTATTTGGAAAACTCACCTATGATTTAACTCATAATTCAAATTTATCCCTGGCAGCCTTATATTACGACCATCAAACTGGAAAAGGCCGAAGATATTTTTACGATGATTTAACCCTTGGACAATATTGGATGAACTATACTTATAAGGGAAAAGCTTTTGATTTAAAAGGGTTAGTTTATATAAATCAAGCTGATAAGGCTGCCTATCAGGATACAGCAAAGGACAATTATTCATCCTTATACAGAAAAGAGGAAATCGACCCAACCACCTGGGGCGCTGATTTTCAAGGAAATATTTCACTTAGCTCAATGGCTAAATTTACTTTAGGCGTTTCTTACAAGGAAACTTCATGGGATTATGACAATAAATATGTATCCATTACCCGCAAGGCTGGTGCAGAAGGTAAACAGCGTTTTATATCACCTTTTGCAAATCTGGATTTTCATTTTTTTGATAATCACCTGATTGTAACCATTGGAGGAAGATACGATTGGATCAGGACCTGGGATGGGGCCAATTGGGACACCAAAGGAAGTGCTGGCAAGCCCCCTTACCACAATGACTTTGATTCTGATACAGAAGAGAATTTTTCTCCTAAGATAGGTATTGCATGGCATCCAGATAACAAAACAACAATACGAGCATCTGGTGGAAAAGGATTTAGAACACCCAGTTTGTTTGAGCTTTATAAGGTGCATGTTCGTGGTGGCGGCACCTATTATCGTGATGCCAATCCAGATTTAGACCCCGAGAAAATATGGTCATATGATATAGGGGTTGAACGAATCCTGACCAAGACACTATGGGGCAGAGTAACATTTTATCAGTCCTTTGCCAAAGATTACATCGGTGACCGTCTCATAGGCACAGCTACTTTTTCTCATGGTAGAAAAACCCGATATGAATATAAGTTGGACAATATAAACGATGTGGATATTTATGGAGTTGAAGCCGAGCTAGAATGGTATGCCCTACCAGATCTAGCCTTTTTTGCTAACTATACTTTCAATGTTTCTAAAATTGACAAAGACAAAAATAACCCTGAATTAGAAGACAAATACTTACCCTATGAGCCCCGGCACCAAATCCATTTCGGATTCCATTACAACAACCCCGACCTTGTTAATGTTTCTGTAACTGGCAACTACTACACTGATATCTACTTCGACAATGAAAATACATTTAAGGAAGATAACTATTTCACCCTGGATGTTTCTATGTCTCGCCAATTTTTTAATTTCTTAACCGCCTATATAAACATAGAAAACCTTTTTGATGAAGAGTATCCGATTTTTAAAAGAAAAGGACGGGCAGATACTATTGCACCTGGCACCATTATAAGCTGTGGTTTAAAATTTACTTTTTAATAAACCTTTGGCTACTAAGTAAGGAACAACTATTAATAATTAACATCTAAACCATAGGAGAGGAGCAATAATGAAAAAAAAGTTTTTGATAATTGTATGGTTTATACTCATGAGTGGATTTGTTTCAACCTGTGTGTATGCCCATTCTCTTTGGTTGAATGTAAACAACTACAATCCTTGTGTAGGTCAGGAAATTGTAATTAAAATAGGATGGGGCCATAAGTTTCCTGTAGATGACCAGCCACCAGCAAAAATGGTAGAAAAGATGAATCTCTTTCTTCTAGATCCCCAGGGAAATAAGATCCCTCTGAGTATAAAGCCAAAAGGGAAAAAAGGTGTAAAGCCTATTAAGGTAAAGCTAAATGAGAAGGGAACCTATCTTGTAGTTCTTGTAATGAAGACCTTTGTCAGTAAGACCATAGAGGGCTATTTTTTCAAACCAAAAAAAGAGCTCAAGAATGTGCTTAAATCTTTCTTGTACCAAGCTGTGGCGAAGGCAATTATTAATGTAAATGGTCCTAGGGGTAGCTCCTACAAAAAATGGTTGGGATATACATTAGAAATTGTTCCCCTTAAAAATCCTGCCAGTATCAAGGAAGGAGAATTCCTGCCACTTTATTCTTTTCTTAATGGTAAACCCACAACGGCATGGATTTATGCTACATATGCAGGATTTAGTAACCTGGAGAATACCTTTGCATGGACCACTAAACCGACTAAAAACATGATTGCCAAGGTAAAGATTTTGAAAAAGGGTATATGGTTGGTTAAGACAAAGGTTTTATTACCATACAAAGATCCCAGCAAGGCTGATGAGCAAAAATTAATATCTACGTTGACTTTTAAGATTAATTAGTGGTGTTTTATAAATTTTTCTTAATTTTTTGCAGGAGCTATATTGAGTGGACCCTTAGGGCTAATTATTATCTTGGCTGGAAAGGTAATGTTTTATTAATTGTATCTGGTTGAGATGAAAGGAATTTAAATATGGTCAGAAAAGAAAGAAAGAAGCTATAGCAGAATTTCTAAAACCCATTTATAGTGTATCAAAATCGTTAACAAAAGATACAGCAAAAAAAGTTTGCAAGCATTCCGGAAAACTATTGATAAAATCAAGAAAGCTTCTTCACAAACGGAGACATTTGACTAACCACCATATTCCTAACTCTAATTGCATAAACTCGCCGAGATTTTCTGAGAAAAAATTGACTTTTTTAATGAGAAAAATTATATTCTGCATCAGAAAAAAGAGCTAATATTGTTTTGGACATGAGTTATGTCAGGCCTCTAGGGGGCCACCCAGGCTCATGGGTGGTCCCCTTTTTTATTATTCAAATAAAAAATCACGGAGGCTTTTTACCATGCTTCTATTTATAGACAACTACGATTCTTTTACCTACAATCTTGTCCAGCTCTTCTCCACCATGTATTCAAATATAACCGTATATAGACACAATAAAATAACAGTTCCTCACATTAAAGAAATGTCTCCTAAGGCAATTATTATCTCTCCAGGCCCAAAAGAACCGAAAGATGCTGGTATATCTAAACAGGTTATAAAAGACTTCTATAAAAAAATACCAATCTTGGGCGTTTGTCTTGGAATGCAGTGTATAAACGAATGTTTTATGGGAAAAACAATAAAATCTCCCATTCCAGTTCACGGAAAGACCTCTATAATATATCACAATCAAAAGGGACTTTTTAAAGATATCCCATCTCCATTTAAAGTAGCCAGATACCACTCTCTATGTATTGAAATGCCAAAAACAACTCCCCTCAAAGTTGATGCTAGATCTGAAGATGGAGTAATTATGGCCATTAGCCATCCAGATTATCCATTGTTTGGAGTACAATTTCATCCTGAGAGCTTTTTAACTGAATATGGCGAAAAACTCGCTAAAAATTTTCTCAAGTTTATATAGTAACAAAGCAAGGAGTGACTATGGAATATCTTAAAAACATCCCTAAAATAACCAATTTACAAATAACACCAATTGATACTAACTTAAAATTTTTAGATATAGCAAAAAAATTTTCTAATGAAGCTGGCTTTGTCCTACTCCTTAGCGGTGGAGATCACGACTGCGCAAATTTTAATATCATTGGAATAAGACCATGGCTAGAGATCAAGACCAAGGCAGATCAAATACAACTATCTATAAATAATAACAATTTTACTTTTAAAAGCTCTCCTTTTACTGTATTAAAGCAGATTATTAAACATCTTGAATTTAATGATACCATAGACACCTTAAATTCACCTTTTAAATATGGACTACTTGGATATTTATCTTATGATCTTAAAAATCAAATAGAAGATTTACCATCATTGTGCATTGATGATTTACACCTGCCAGATATAATTTTATACTGTCCAAGATATGTTATTATCCAGGATATTAAAACAAAAAGGATTTATTTGATTATACCTAAATTTAATACCAATGATAAAAACTACATATTTGATCAAACTAAAATATTGAATATAATAAATTCGAAGGAAATAGAGACAAATAGCTTTTATTCAGATAGTAAATTGTATTCAAATTTTCTAAAAGATGAATATATAGATGCAATAAATAAGATAAAAGATTATATTGTAAGAGGCCATATATATCAGGTCAATATGTCCCAGAGATTTGTTTGTTCCTTTTATGGAGATGCTTTTGAATTTTTTATAGAATTATTTAATTTAAATCCAGCACCGTTTTTTGCCTATATAAATGCATCTGATCATCAAATTATTTCCACATCTCCAGAAAGATTTTTATTTCAAAATCAAAGATATGTAGAAACAAGGCCTATAAAAGGCACAAGGCCTAGAGGTAAAACCCCAAAACAGGATGAACAATTATTAAATGATTTAAAAAACAGTATAAAAGATGATGCTGAACTTTCAATGATAGTGGACCTTTTGAGAAACGACATAGGAAAGGTGTGTGAACCTGGTAGTGTAAAAGTAGTTGAGCACAAGAGGGTGGAAAAGTATCAAAATGTATTCCATCTAATTTCCATTGTAACAGGGAAATTAAATAAGGACGCAGACTCAATAGATTTGATCAAGGCCACTTTCCCTGGAGGTTCAATAACAGGATGTCCTAAAATAAGGGCAATGGAGATAATTGAGGAATTGGAGCCAAACAAAAGACATATATATACAGGCAGTATAGGTTATATAAGCTTTCACAATACAATGGATTTATCCATTGCTATCAGGACAGCTACTTTAATTGGGAATAAACTCATATTTTCTGTTGGTGGAGGGATAGTCTATGACTCAGACCCTATATTGGAATACGAAGAGACCCTACATAAGGGTCAGAGTTTCTTCTCTATTTTAAAAAACAGATCAATTTCAAAAAAAGGTCCTTTTAACACCTGGGTATGGGTAAATGGTAAATTTGTTCAAGAAAATTTAGCCCAAATCAGGGCCAATTCCCTTGCTTTTCAATACGGTATGGGGCTTTTTGAGACAATTAGAGTTGAAAAAGGAAATATTTTATTCTTAGATGAACATTTACAGAGACTAAAAAATGGATGGAAAAAACTTTTACACCTTCCATTTCCTAAAATTGATTTTCATCTAATAATTAAAGAACTTATTTCAAAAAATGCACTCAAACAAAAGGTATCAGCAGTAAAAATAATTGCTGGAAAAGGAACCACAAATACACCACCCTATGACTATGTTTTCATTGTAAGTGCTAGAGAATATACACCCAGAATAGATTTTAATAAGAGATGGGGACTACATGTTGGAATTTATCCAGAACAAAGGTATACGCCTATTGCAAATTTTAAAACTTTAAACTATCTCTATTATGAAACGGCCAGAAAATGGGCACATGAGAAAAATTATGAAGAGGCAATTATCTTAAATCCTGATGGCTCAATTTCTGAGGGGAACTCAACGAATATAATCTTGATTAAAAATGACGTTGCTTATCTGCCATATTCTAAATATTTTTTAAAGGGAATCATGCTTGATAAGGTAGTAAATTTTTTAAAAATCCTTGGATATAAAATAATTGAAAAACAAATTTTCCCTGATGAGATGTTTTGTATGGATGAGGTGATTTTGACAAACTCTTTAATTGGAGCATTATCTATTGCCTCCATTGACAATAAAAGATTAAAAAGACCTGATAATCTATTATCTTTTAAGATAAATAAACATTTTTTTAAATATTGGAGGAATATATAAATGAAAATCTTTGTATTAGGAGCTGGTGCATTGGGAAGCCTTTTAGGTGCAAGATTGTCAAAAAATAATGAGGTTATTTTATATTCCACCAACAAAGAACATATGCAAAAAATAAAACAAGATGGTTTAAAAATAGAGAACCTAGATGGGAAAATACAAACATACAATGTAGAGGTTGTTTTAGATCCAGAAAAACTAAATTTTGCACCAGATTTAGTCATTGTCACATTAAAGACATATGCAACATATAATGGTGTAAATTATATTAAAAATAAATTAAAAGGAGATCCTGTATATCTCACCCTTCAAAATGGAATAGGCAATGTGGAAGTGTTATGTGATTTATTACCAAGTAACAGAGTTATAGCTGGAATAACTGCTCAAGGTGCCACTTATGTAAGACCAGGGTATATTCGTCATGGAGGAGATGGAGTAACATACATTGGCGAAATTAATGGGGAGCCAACTGAAAGGATACACAAAATAGTAGAAAATTTCAATCAATGCAAAATAAAGTGTTTTGAGACAAATGAAATAAATAAACTTATCTGGCAAAAACTTTTAATAAACATTGGAATTAATCCAATTACTGCAATTGCGCAGGTCAGAAATGGATTTATTGCAAAATCTGAATATGCAAGACAAATTGCAAAATTGGCTGTAAATGAAGCCATATTAATAGCACAAAAATTTGGATTTGATTTTAAAGAAGATATATTTAATCAGGTATTAGACGTTGCAAAAAAAACAGAAAAAAACATCTCATCTATGCATCAAGATGTAAAAAACAAAAATCCAACTGAAATTGATGCAATAAACGGCGCCATTGTAAAATATGGGGAAAAGTTTCAAATCCCAACCCCTGTAAATAATACTTTAACCTGTTTAATTAAATTAATTGAACAAAAATACATGGAGGAACAAAATGAATAAGCCACTGACTATACCAGATATTATCAATTCAAAGGGAAAGAGAAAACTCACCATGTTAACTAGTTATGACTATCCTACTGCACTGATTGTTGATAGGTGCGGGATAGATATGATTTTGGTAGGAGATTCCCTTGCAATGGTTGTGCTGGGACACAAAGACACATTGGCTGTTACCATGGATCAAATGATACACCATACAAAGGCAGTTACAAATGCAGTTAAGCACGCAGTAGTTATTGGGGATATGCCCTTTATGTCTTATCAGGCAAGTGTTGAACAGGCAGTATTAAATGCAGGCAGATTCTTAAAAGAGGCAGGAGCCCAGGCAGTGAAGTTAGAAGGGGGAGCAACGGTTCTACCACAAATAAAGGCAATAATAAATGCAGGAATACCTGTCCAGGGACATCTTGGTTTAACTCCTCAGAGTGCTGCCCAGCTAGGTGGATTTAAGGTTCAGGGAAAAACAGCAGATGCTGCTAAAAAACTTTTAGACGATGCCCTTGCTCTTGCAGATGCTGGTTGTTTTAGCATAGTATTAGAGGCAATACCAGCGCCCATTGCAGAAGTTATTACAGAAAAATGTCCTGTACCAACTATTGGTATTGGGGCAGGCGCTGGGTGTGATGGACAGGTCCTTGTATTCCATGACCTGGTTGGTTTATTTGACAGATTTGTTCCCAAATTTGTAAAACAATATACCAACATCTCAAAGGAAATAGAAAAGGCCATATTGGAATTTAAAAATGAGGTAGAATCAGGAAAATTCCCTGGAAAAGAGCACTCATTTACAATGAATCAAGAAGAGCTAAAAAAGATAAAATGAACAAAGACACCTTAAATCAACTTATAAAAAACCTCTCTACTCGCCCTGGAATTATGGGGAGGGAAAAATTTTTTAATGCTGCTGTTTTAATACCCCTTTTACAAAAGAATGATGAATACTTTTTCTTGTTTGAAAAGAGGGCCAAGAACATAAGACAGGGGGGAGAAATAAGCTTTCCAGGGGGAAAATTTGAACCATTTCAGGACAAATTTTGCGTAAATGCAGCTTTGAGGGAAACAGAGGAAGAGATTGGTATTCCCAGAGAAAAAATAGAGGTCATAGGAAGATTAGACACTTTCATCTCCCCAAGAGGGATAATAATTGAAAGTTTCATAGGAATTTTAAATATAGACATGGAAAAAGACTTACACCCAGATAAAAATGAAGTTGAAGAGATATTTATAATCCCTGTGTCTTGGTTTGAGAAACACCCACCTGAGCAATATGGTGTGAAGGTAGAAATGAAACCCTATTTTATAAATAAAGACGGACTAAAGGTCTCAACGCTTCCTGTTGAAGAACTGGGACTTCCCCCTCAATACCAAAACCCGTGGCCTTCCTTAGATTATGAAGTTTTTGTCTTTAAAAATCCCGTTGCTCTTATTTGGGGAATTACTGCACGTCTTATTGTGGAACTTATGCTAAAAATTAATCCAAATTATTTAAGCTAATTTGTTAATAATTTCGCCATTCATTTGATCATTTACCCTAATTACCTGGGCATTTGCATTATATGCATTTTTATTTTCCAGCATCTGAGTAAATTCAGTAACAAGGTCCGTTTCACTGGGAGCATTCTTCCTCTGGGTCTCCCTTTGATCTTGGTCTTGGCGCTGGGCCATTAGATCTTCTTCCTGCCTGGATATGTCCTGAACCCGAACCCCTTGCCTATTAGGGGCCTCTTCCATACTCACCCTAGATGGCTTAAAATCCGGGGTGTTTACATTGGCTACATTATTTGCATTTACCTGCTGCCTTATCCCATAAGCATTTAAAGCACTTATGCTTGGAATGTTATTCATTATGTCCTCCTTTAAAAAGAGGTATTTCATGACTTATTCTTACTTTATAAAAGTATTCATATATCCACTCTATGTCAATTAAAAAAATAAAATTTTAAATAATGCCTTTTATCTCCTCTTTGATTTTAGAAACAGTGGCTAGTGGGTCATCTGAATCACGAATAGGCCTTCCTATTACCAAATAATCTGAACCATTTAATATGGCATGTTTTGGAGTTAAGACCCTTTTTTGATCACCTTTAGCTGAAAAAGCAGGTCTAATCCCTGGACTGACAATTATGAGACCATCTCCTAATCTTTGTCTTATTATTTTGGCCTCTAGCCCTGATGCAACCACTCCTGCACATCCAGCATTTTTTGCAAGCTCTGCCCTTTTTAGGACAAGGTCATCTGGGGGAGACGGATAACCCATTTCTCTTAGATCTTTCTCATCCAAAGAGGTAAGCACGGTTACTCCGAGTATATTTACCTTAGATCCTGAAGCTCCCTCAACTGCTGCCTTTAAAATATCTAGATTTCCGTGCACTGTTAAAAAAGTAATCTCTTTTTTGCAAATTTGCTTAACTGTCCTATAAACTGTCTGGGGAATGTCATACAATTTCAAATCCAGCATAACCTCGCATCCTGCCTCAAGAACCCTCTCAACCACTCCCATGCCCTGTGATACAAATAGTTCAAGACCTATTTTGTAAAATTTTACATGACCTTTTAAAATACTTAGCCACTTATCAACCTGTGAAATATTGTTTACATCCAATGCAAAAATAATCCTTTTGTCCAAATCTATGTTTTTTTTCATAAAAACCTCAGCTTATGTCTAGACAATTATATTTTGTTCTTCTAAGGTAAAGATACACACAAAAGTTAATTAAATATCTTCAAAAATTCAAGTCCATGAACAACCCAAATCCCCAGGGAAGCCATGCATTTCTCCCCTTCCACTATTATCTAATCGGGATTATTATTGGAATTTGGGGAAGTTTATATTTAATCCCAGCCATAATATCGATTTTTATTGTCACTTACCTCATAGAGTGGAAAAAATCGAAAAAAATAACAATAACACTATGTTGTTTGTTTCTAATCTCTTATATTTTATGTGAAATTCACCAAAGTTTTTTCTTAAAACCAGAAAAAATCCCTCTAAATACATATGTTACAGTTAAAGGACAGATAGATAAAATTACTACCTATCCTGAATTCAAGACCTTTTGTGTGTTAAAAAATGTGAAAATTACATATAAAGGAAAAAGTTTAAAAATAAAAAACAAGATACTCTGGAAAATATACAATTCCCCTAATCCCCCTCTACCTGGTCAATATGTAGAAGGAAGATTCAAAATCTATCCAATTCGAACTTATAATAATCCTGGAAATACTGGCTACATAAAAACATACTACTTACAAAATATATTTTTTGTACAACACTCTCACAAAATATCCAATAAAATAAAAATATATGGGAATCCATATCTTTTATGGAAATTTAAAAGGTTTGTTAAAAAGAAGATTTTAAGATCACTTAAGGATATAAAAAACAAAGGAATCATTTTGGCCATTATTATAGGCGATAGGAGCTATTTAACATATAAGGATACAAAGATATTTAGACAGGCCTCCCTTGCACATATAATAGCCCAGTCTGGACTACACGTTGGATTTGTGGCCATTATTGGTATTAGTATAGCCTTATTTATTGGTTCAATATATCCAGATACTTATTTATATATTCCCAAACAAAAATTGGCATGCTTAATTTCCTGTGCATTTGTTATATTCTTCTTATGTGTTAGTGAACCTAGACCATCATTAATCAGGGCGTCTGTTATGTATCTTACCTGGGGGACGTTATTTTTTATTAACCACAAATACGCCATAATAGATGGAATTGCTATATCCCTTTTGGTATTATTAATTTTAAATCCATATTGTGTATTTGATGTTGGTTTGCAACTATCTTATCTATCTGTTATTATTATAATAACCTTCTATTCATCATTAAGCAAAAAATTGACAAAAATAATTTCAAATAAAGCAATTTTCTATATTTGTAGCATTTTGATAATCTCAGCAATAATCAACATATCAATTTTGCCCATAATTAGTTACTACTTTGGAGAAGTATCTATATCATGTTATACTAATGTAATTTTTATTCCAGTCATTGGTCTTTTAGTATTTCCATTAATATTTATTGCAAGCATTATGTCTTTTATAGATATTTTGAATCTATTTTCAATATTCCTATTTAACATATGTGATAAAATTCTGTCTCTTTGTATAAAGATACTTATAATTTTAAATAAAAATGGACTTCTTCCTACCATTGTGACTATGAGACCAAATTTATATATAATACTTGGATTTTATGTTTTTTTATTTGCTGTTTATTTAAAAATCAACCAATATAAGAGTAAAGTAAGACCTCTTATGCTAATTAGTCTTATATTTTTTTCAATTCCATTTATCTCCAATTATGTCTATGACAAACAAGAACAAGTCAATTTAAAGGTATTAGACGTTGGGAGAGGACAAAGTCTATTAATTGAATATAAAGGTAAAAGGGTATTAATCGATACTGGTGGAAGCTGGTACAAAAAATTTAATTTTGGTAAAAATGTGTTATCTCCAATCTTAACCTATACCAGATTTCCAATACTTGATAAAATAATTCTAACCAGAAATAACATTTATCATTTGGGAGGATTATTTTATTTATCAAGAAAATATAAAATAAATGAATTTTATTATAATGGGCAGACAGATAGGAGAATTAACTATATTTTAACAATATTAAAAAAAAGAAATGTAAAAATAAATCCTGTAAAAAAATACACAACAATCTTTATTTCTAAAAAATTAAAATTAGAAATTTTAAAATTTGCACATAGTACTGAGAATTATTTAATGATAAGGTTAATATATAAAAGAAATCATATATCAATTATATTTCCTAAAATTGATAAATATTTACTTAACAAACTTCCAGAGTTAAATCTAAAAGCAGAGGTTGTTATTTTACCGTCATATGCACTAAAAATAAAAGCATTACAAAAGATTATAAAAAATACAAATCCAAATATTGTAATATTAACAGGCGGTATTTATAATAGGTCTAAAATTTATTTTAATATGTATAAAAAAATTTTAAAAAAGCACAATATAACACTTTATGGTACACAAATTTCTGGATGCGTAAATATTGTATTTAAAAATAAAATAAAAACCTTTTTACCAAAAAGGAGTATTTTGTATGAACAAGGTAATACTTCAAAGGTCTACTATCTCAGTGCCATCAAATAGGGAAAAAATGTTGATAAAATCCAAAGGATTAAAAGCTGATTTTATAATGTATGATTTAGAAGATAGTGTAAGTTTAGAGGAAAAAGACAAGGCAAGAAAGATGTTAGTTGATTTTTTATCATCAGAAGATTTAAATGACAAGGTTATATCTTATAGAATAAATGATATTTATTCTCCTTTTGCTTATAGGGACGTAATTGACATATTAGAAAATGTTGGTCACAAAATCCAGAGCATTGTCATACCTAAAGTAGAGTCTAAAAACCACATAATATGGATAGATGTTCTTTTAACTCAAATTGAGAAATCAATTGGTCTTGAGCGAAAAATAGAAATAGAACCTTCTATTGAAACAGCAAAAGGTGTATTGAATATTAAAGAAATTATAGATGCATCAGATAGGATCAGGTCATTAGTTTTTGGGATTGCAGACTACACAGTCTCCCTTGGTATGTTTTTTAAAGGGATTAGTGGACATGGAGAGGAAGAGGAATTTTATCCAGGCCACAGGTTTCATTATCCCATGAGCGCAATTGCAGTTGCGGCAAAATCAAAAGGAGTTTTGGCTATTGATGCCCCTTATGGAAATTTTAAGGACTTAGAAGGATTAAAAAGATCCTGTCTCATTAGCAAATATCTTGGCTTTGATGGAAAATGGGCCATACATCCATCTCAAATTGAAATCATAAATGAAGTTTATTCTCCAGATGAAGAGGATATAAAAAGGTGTACAAAAATAGTTAACACTTACGAAGAATCTATAAAAACAGGTAAAGGATCCGCCTCAATTGATGGCAGGATGATTGATGGAGCAACGTATAGGCTTGCCAAAAGTATATTGGATAAAGCAAACAAAATAAAAGGGTAAAAAAGGGGCGTTCGCCCCTTTTTGCCCTTATTTTTTCTTTTTCTTCTTTTTATCTCCAATTACTTCATTTGCAATAACTATGCGCTGGATTTGAGATGTCCCTTCATAGATTGTAAATACCCTGGCGTCTCTGTATAGCCTTTCAATTGTAAATTCTTTGGTATAGCCATATCCACCGTGAATCTGGAGGGCATTTGCTGTTACCCTGTTGGCCATCTCTGATGCAAATAGTTTTGCCATTGATGCTTCCTTTGAACACACCTCTCCTCTATCTTTTTTTGCAGCAGCGTTTAGCACAAGGAGTCTGGCAGCTTCAACATCAACGGCCATATCTGCAATCATCCATCTAAGCCCCTGGTTTTCGCAAATAGGCCTTCCAAACTGAACCCTTTGTTTTGAATACTCCACAGCCAGATCAAGCGCAGCCCATCCAACTCCTAAAGACTGGGCAGCTATTCCTATCCTGCCTGCATCAAGCCCTGACATGGCCACGTAAAATCCCTCTCCCTCTTTGCCTAAGAGGTTTTCTGCAGGCACCTTACAATTGTCAAAAATTATATCAGTTGTATCTGATGCCTTAAGCCCCATTTTATCCTCTTTTCTGCCAGTGACAAACCCTTCCATATCCCTTGTCACAATAAATGCTGAGACACCTTTATGCCTTTCCTCTGGATTGGTCTTGGCAAGCACAATAAAAAGGTAAGATGTGGCCCCACCAGTTATCCATCTCTTAGTCCCGTTTAAAATATAATAATCCCCTTCTCTCTTTGCCGTTGTGGTCATACTGGCTGGATCTGAACCGGCCTCAGGCTCTGAAAGTGCAAAAGAACCAATGTAATCTCCATTTGCCAGGGGCACTAGATATTTTTGTTTTTGCTCTTCTGTTCCATGATTTAATATGCAACCACAGGCAAGTGAGTTGTGTACAGACATAATTACTGCTGTAGATGCACAAGCATATGCTATTTCAGTCAGGGCCAGTGCATAGGATACAGTATCCACCTCCATACCACCATATTTTTCAGGAACCAACATCCCCAAAAATCCAAGCTCACCCATCATCTTTAGACTGTCAGCAGGATATTCTGCGTTTTTGTCCCTATCAGCTGCCTTTGGAAGCAATTCTTTTCTCGCAAACTCCCTTGCACTTTTTTGGATTAACAATTGTTCTTTGGTCAAAGAAAATCCCATCTATCCACTCCTTTATATTAATTTGATTTTATAAAATTAAACTATGTTCACCAAAACAACGGCGGTATCATAATGATTTAGGTATGTATTGACAAGATAAAAAAAATTTTGCCCCCCCAATTATATGAAAGGCTAAATTACAATTTAGGTGGAACCTACAACTGTTATTGTAATTTTCCTCGTTCTTGGCTTCACATCGTGATTTATAACCACAATCTGTTGCCATGTGCCTAAAATCATTTTAAAATCTCTTATTGAAACAGAAATAGAAGGACCAATTATTGCAGCCTGAACATGACTGTGTCCATTACCATCATGCCATGCTTTTTCATGTTCATAATATCTATCAGAAGGGGCTATTTCATTAATTATATCCTTTAAATCTTTAACCACCCCAGGCTCATACTCAATAGTTGTAACAGAACCAGTAGACCCAACAGAAGTTATATGAACTACCCCATTTTTTATTCCTGACTTATTAACTACCTCTTCCACAGATAAGGTAATATCCTTTATATCAGGCCCGTTATCCATAACTATTTCAATATCTTGAAAATAGACAAAAAAATTATCACTTCCTGCCATAAACTCCCCCTTAAATCAAAATTTTTATATATTCTAATCACTTCAGC